>JAPOYQ010000153.1 GCA_026706505.1 Gemmatimonadota bacterium | reverse complement strand
CGGCCGAGATTTCCGACGCGCTTGGCAAAAACATCAACATCGTCTGCAACCGCCTCAACGCCTTGCAACGTCTCGGGTTGGTGTGCCGCCTGCGCGATGGGTCGGTCGTCGGGGGCGGACGGCAATTCTACTATGTCTCGATTGTCTAAATACTCCCTAGCAGCGGCCTTAGTCGCCGCCTTGGCCTTGGGGGGTGTGGCGGCTAAGCGGCGTAGCGACCACACCTTCGTCGTCGAGGCCAGCGTGGAAAACTTTCGCGATGCGCCCAACGGCACCAAGCTGGGCACCTTGCTGGCTGGCACGGAGATCGAGTCCATCGGCGAGGAGGGCCGATGGGTGCGTTTCCGCGTCGAAGGCTGGGTCTGGGGGCCTTCCTTGGAAGGCTATGTCTCCGAGGAGGACCGCGACGGGCTGGAGGAGGAGCCGATCCCACCGCTCCAAGACGAACGCCCTCGAATCAAAGAGCTAGTCAACGACCGCTATGGGGTGTTTTACGGGGTTGGGCTGGACGAGGATGTCGGCCGGCTGTGGCTGCGGTTTCGCGTCCGCGACATCGAGCGCGAGGCTTGGGAGCGGCGCGCATTTGCCGTGCAGCGCGGCGCGGCCGAGCTGTTGCAGGGCCGCGTCGAATTCAGCGAAATCCGCATTGAGACCAATCGGCCCGACGGCAGCGGCGAGGTGGGCCAGTACGTCGCCGCGACTGCGGCTGCCGACTTGGCTAGCGCTGGCGAAGATTGGGCGGCGTGGCGGCAGCACACGCGCTTTTCGATTGATGGGGGCGAAACGTGGGAAGAGGCCGAATAAATGCGCGCATCGCGACGGGGCCGGTCCAAGGTTGCCCGCAAGGCTAATGCCATGTTGGATCTGTATTCAGTAAAGACCCAAATAGACGGCATGGTGGCCGACGAGCGCCGCGTCCAAGAGGACTTTCGCGCCAAGCTCGAATTGGCTTTGGCCGAGTACCAGCGCTGGCTGCCCGACTGGGAGCGCTTGGCCCGCAAGATCGGCGACAGCCGCACCTCTTGGCTGTTGCCCGGTTTGGGCGAAGGCCTCGGCGGCGGGGTCGACGCGCCCTCCCGCCCGAGCACCATCAGCATCGCCGCCACGGACGGCTCGCAAATTTTTCCCGACCGCCACGAAATCTCGGCCTGTTTTCTGATCAATATCGGCTACATCCTGCTGCACTACGGCACGGGCGAGAAGCCGCTGATGAGCAGCAAGCCGCGGCTCTACTACCGAGAGGAGGAAATCTACGAGGAATGGGGTGGGGCGCGGGTCTTCGTCAATCGCGAACTCGTCGGCTTCAAGCGCGGCCTCATGGAGTTTACTGAGTTGGCCGATTTGGCGTTGGCAGCCCACGCCGAGGGACACCGGACGCTGGCGCTTTCCGACGGCACGCTGATTCTGTGGAACTTGGAGGGCAAGCCGCAGGACTTCCGCGCCGCGCACCTAGAGGCCACCATAGCGGCGATGGACGAGTTGCGCGAAGCGCGGGTGCCGGTGGCTGGGTACATTAGCCAGCCGGGGAGCCAAGAATTGATCAACGCCCTCAAGCTGGGCCTGTGCCCGCTTGCCGCGGCCGACTGCGACCGCTGCCCTTATCAGGAAGAAAATCAACTCCACTTCAGCCGCGAAGAAATCGACGCGCTGAACGGGGATTTGTGGCAGGGACGCGGCTTGCCCTGTAGCCCAATTGAAGGACTGAGCGACGCGGTCTTGGTGAGGCGCGTACTGCGCCTTGGGCAGCGCACGCCGCTCTACCGCAGCGCATCCAAAATCCTCGCCGAATACGGACCGCATCACATCTACTACTTTTACCTGCACGTGGGAACGGAGATCGGCCGGGTCGAAGTCCCGGAATGGGTGGCGACTGATCGCGAGTTGCTCGACTTGGTTCACGCCTGTTTATACGACCAGGCCGAAAAAGGCCAGGGCTATCCGGTCGCCTTGGCTGAGGCGCACGAGCGCGCCGTGGTGCGCAGTGCGGATCGCGAGACATTCTATCGCTTTTTGCGCGATACCTTTGTCAAAAACGACCTGCAAACCCACTTGTCGACGAAGAGTTTCAAGAAGCGCTACACCGGCATTTAGGGGAGGCCCATCGTGGAGACTATCAAAGAGCGCGAGCAAAGCCCGCTGAGCCGCTTTCGGTCTGAGGCTCTGCCGTTGCCCGACGACACTGAGGACGAGCGGACTCACGTGGGCGAAGTGGTCGAGAGCAGCACCACCGAGTTGATCGCCCAAGCGCGCGAGCTGCACGGCGCGCCCTCCTTTGGTCAGTTCGTCCGCGTGGAAGCCGATATGCCGGTGGTCGGCATTGTATTCAACGTTTTCACGCACTCCATCGAGCCAAACCGCCGGCCCACGGCTTATGGCAAGACCGAAGAGGAACTGCGCCTAGAACAGCCGCAAATTTTCGAACTGCTGCGCACGGAGTTCCAAGCCCTCGTCATCGGCTACTTGGATGGCGACGAGTCCGTGCAGATCCTGCCGCCGCAGCCGGCACGCATCCACAGCTTTGTGTACTTGTGTTCAGACGAGCAAGTGCGGTCCTTCACGCGCACCGACGACTATCTGCGCAGCATTCTCAACACGTCCAAAATACCCACTGACGAGCTGGTGATCGCCGTGTTGCGCCACACGGTGCGCGCCCACGCGCACGCGCCGTCCTATTTGGTACAAATGGGCAAGGAACTGTCGCGGCTTCTCAGCGACGACTATGATCGGCTTAGCTCGATTATCCGACGGGTGGTCAATTGACGATGGCAAAATACGCGCACAACGGAGTGCCAGCCGCAGCCGGTCGCGGGAAGCAGATCGGGGTGATTACCAAAGGCTCGCTGGTCGAGGGGCTGGAGATGAAGCTGGACCCCGAGCAGAACGTCGAGGACATGAAGGCCGGCAAGTTCGTGGTCATCGAGGGCGACAAAAACGACTTCTTCTCTATGGTCACCGACATGCGCCTCGACGCCAACAACCAAGAAATTCTCCTACATCCGCCGGGCCAAGAAGACGCGCTGTTGCGCCAAGTGCTCGCCGGCACCAGCACGTACAACATCGTCTCGCTGCGGCCCATGCTGATGATGCCCAAGGACGCGGCGGCCGACGAAGGCCCGCGTCCGGTCAAGGCCA
The DNA here is from genome assembly GCA_026706505.1 of Gemmatimonadota bacterium. The sequence continues at coordinate 6,055 of JAPOYQ010000153.1, read as the reverse complement.
TTCCGAGCCACTTTTCCGAAGTCCAAGAGGCCATGGCCGACGACGTGGCCAAGATTTTCGGCTGCGAGGGCGACGCCGAGGGTCGCTACTTCAGCATCGGCAATCCGCTCGACATGGACACGCAGGTCTGCCTCGATATGATCCGCTTTGCCGAGCGCTCCAACGGCATCTTCGGCAAGACGGGTACGGGCAAGTCCTTCCTGACCCGGCTGGCGCTGTGCGGGCTGATTCACTACGACAAGGCCGTCAACCTAATCTTTGACATGCACAACGAGTACGGGTTCAAGGCCATGAAGGAAAACGGCTCCACCACGACCTTCGTCAAGGGTCTCAAGCAGCTTTTCGGTGAGCGGGTGGCGATCTTTTCCTTAGACCCGCAATCGACCCGCGCCCGCGGCGTGCAGCCGGATCACGAGGTCTATATCTCCTACGACCAGATCACCGTCGAAGACATTGCCCCGCTGCAGGATGAGTTGAAGCTCAACCCCACGGCCGTGGAGTCGGCTTACTTAGTGTACGCGATTTACAAGGAGCGCTGGCTGAGCACGCTCTTGAAGCTAGAAGGCCCGGATGTGGAGGAATTTGCCCGCGAGATCGGCGCGCACGCCGGGTCTTTAGTCGCTCTGCATCGCAAGCTCAAACGGCTGGAAAACTTTCCCTTTATGGTATCCAAGCTACGGGACGGCGACGTGGTGGACCGCATCATGGAATACCTCGACAAGGGGATCAACGTGGTGCTGGAGTTTGGGCAGCAGACGAGTATGTTGTGCTATTTGCTGGTGGCCAACATTATCGCGCGGCGCATCCACGAAATGTACGTCAAAAAGAGCGAGCGCTTCTACGCCACCCAGCGCCCCGAAGATCAGCCGCGTCAGCTCATGATCACCATTGAGGAGGCGCACAAATTCCTCAACCCCATGGCGGCTAAGCAGACCATCTTCGGCACCATTGCCCGCGAGATGCGCAAGTACTATGTCTCGCTGCTAGTCGTCGATCAGCGGCCGTCGAGCATTGATGACGAGGTGCTCTCGCAGATCGGCACGCGCATCACAGCTCTACTCAACGACGAGAAGGACATCCAAGCCGTACTCACCGGCGTCAGCGGCACTGAAGGGCTGCGCAGCGTGCTAGCCAGCCTCGACTCCAAGCAGCAGGCGTTGATCATCGGCCACGCCGTGCCCATGCCGGTGGTGATCAAGACCCGCGACTACGACGCTCAGTTCTACAGTGCGATGGGCTGTATGGACGACCTGCCCGCCGAGGAGCGGCGGGAAAAGGTGGAGCGGGATGTGGCGGCGTTGTTTGGGGAGTAGGGGAGCTTACTTAAGCAACAGCGTCTCGATGGTAGAAATTTTGGTCCGTGATGCCAAGTCGGTCGGCCACGAAAAAAGCGGGCAGTTCATAGACGAACTGCCCGCTTTTTCTGCGTTACTCAAGTAAAGTTACAAGGCCGGCTATATGGCCGAAAACAGGAAAGAATGCGGCAGCTTAGAGCTGTAGACGACCTCTACAAAGCGCCACATTGCCCGCTCTGGATCCCAGGCTAGCCGGCAAAAGAAGGGAGTGCAGATCGGTCCTTCCGATCCGGCTAACTCGGTCGGCTCTTCGGTGACAAACGCGATGTCGGTGAAGACCCGCTTCTCGCCAGCCCGCAGCGCCCCGTCAACCTCTTGCTGCAATTTGAATCTGGCCTTGACAGCTTCCCTCGGGTACGTGCTCTCGTAGTGGCCCTGCTTGACAGCTTCCCTCGGGTAAATGTGATAGCTTTCATACTGGCCCTGCATCTCGAACACCTTGAACGTGCTGTGGCGCAAGAAGGCCTTGCCAAAGCGGTATTCATAGCCTTGGTCGTCGAGTACGGCGCGGTGCATGGCTTGGAAGATGTCAAAGGGCGTGTCGCCTTTTGCGATGCCCCAATCCGCTAGGGTCTCTTTCATATTTTTTACAGCCCTGGGGTTGTTGACGCCCTCGCGGAGGTAGAACTCGGCGGCGAGGCTGTCATTGCCAGAAGCGGAGAAGGCGATGAGAAAGTCGTAGAGCCAGTCGCGTAGGTCGGCTTCTTGCTCGGGGGTGATGGGGACGCCCGCCGCGACGGGGATGGACTCAATGGCCTGCCACAACTTGGGACCGGCTTTGACCTTGATCTTCTTCGCGGTATGGACATAGTCAAGCAAGCCTTGGAGCTTGTCGAGGCGGGGCTCAAAGCCGCCGTGGGGATACTTGGTCTCGACGGCCGCGGCGCTGGAGATGGCGATCAGCGCGAGAGATAGGATGCGAATGGCTAAGGGTTGCATGATGCCCTCCTTTGTGGAAGAGTGCGGGTTGTTGCTTCGGTACGCACTACTGCAACTATCGTGCCAATGGAGTGCCCAGCGGTTGCCAATCGCGCCGATTGTTTTGCTTATTTATGTATAACTTACTGTTAAATAATGTCTTATAAAAAATAAGATAATTTTTCGTTTGTCTCGCAAGCTCTTGCTGCCATCCTTTAATATTCTAAATCTGGCGATATCCGCCGTTTGGATGATCTGCTCACTGTGCGCCAACGGACAGCAGGTGTTCGCCAGCGGACAGTAGGGGTTAGTTAATACGGAACGGGTGGAATCGCGGACGAGAATGTTTGCGGCGCGTTCTGAGTCAGCAGCTAGTGTGGATTGACGGGCAGCGGGCTATCTGTTTTTAGAAGCTGCCGAGCAGCGGGAAAAGGTGGAGCGGGATGTGGCGGCGTTGTTTGGGGAGTAGAGGTGCTTACTTGAGCAACAGCGTTCCGATGGTGGAAATCCAACTGGCCAAGACGACGCCGAGCGTCCAGTGAAATTTGGTGTTCATTTCTTGGCGTAGTTGGCTGTTCTGGGTATCGATCTTTTGGTCTAATGTCCCGAATCGCTGATCCCATTTTTGGTCTAGGGTACGTAGGTCGTCTTCGATGAGGGTCAGGCGGCGATCTACTTGGAGTAAGACGTCGCGCGTCGTCAACTCAGTGAGGGGTTGTTCGGTAGGCATGGGATCGGGACCTTACTTCTGGTTAAAGATTAAAATACGCTCAAAAATTGAGTATGCAAAACTTGGGCCACTGGCGGTACACAGAGGAAGCCGGCGGGCGACATAGTCGGCGTATGTAGCGTTCCTAAGACGCCGTGTTTCCTTTTGGTCCCATTCTCCCACGCTAAGCTGAGCGCATTCCAGTTTGAGTGCTCAATCCATGCCCTTTCCCATCCTAGGCCGCTGGCAGGACGGGCCGTTCTACGTATTCGACGTAGATGCGCTCCAAGTCGGCTTCTTGGAATTCGTCGCGGGTGAGCGTCTTGACGAGGTGGCCCTCGACCATGATGCCGAGCCGGTCGGCGATCACGCGGGCGCGGAACACGTCGTGCGTGGTCATCCATATCGCCTTGCCCTCGTTGCGCAGCTCGTCCAACAGCTCCAAGAACTCGGCCCCGGACTTGGGATCGAGGCCCGATGTCGGCTCGTCGAGCAACACGATGCGGGCGTCCTTGGCGATGGCAATGGCAATGCCCAGCTTCTGGCGCATCCCCTTGGAAAACTCCTTGACCCGCCGGTCAAACGCCTCCTGTTGCAGGCCGACGCGCGCCATAATCGCGTCATAGTGCTCGGCGTCTTGGGGCGGCTGGCCGCTCAAGCGGGTGAAGAAGTCCAAATTCTGTCGCGCGCTAAAGTTGCCGTAGAGCATGACGTTTTCCGAGACATAGGCCACGTGCTTTTTGGCCTCTAAGGGCTGCTCGGTGATGTCGATGCCGCACAGCTTGACCGTCCCTTGGGTGGGTTCGGTAAAGCCCAAGGCGACCATCAAGGTCGTGGTCTTGCCCGCGCCGTTGGCCCCGAGCATGGTGAAGATCTCGCCGCCTTCGATGGTCAGGTTGAGGTCGGTGACGGCTTTGACATCACCGTAGTGCTTGGAAAGTCCGATGATCTCCAACATGATGCGATCCTTTCTCAAGGTGTTTTGTAAAATTCGCTGTTGAGTGCGCGGCCGAGTATTCGCCGCAGCTCTTCAGCCGCGAGGATGTAGGCCAAGCGCTGGGCAAAATAGCTCTGCTCGGCGGAGTTGACGGCGACCCGCTGGCGGCGGATGTCGTCGAAGTTGAGGTTGCCCATGGCGTTTTCAAACAGTTCTTCGACTGTGTCCAAACGCTGGCGGGCTACATCGGCGCGTCGGCGCAGAATCTGCGTGTTTTCCCGCCGGCTTTTCAGGTCGTAAAACGCCTCGACCACTTCGAGTTCAATCAAGTTGCGGGTCTTGTCGCGGTCTTGTCGCAGTTCGTTCAGCCGCGCCCGCTCCTCGGCCCCTCGCGCCAACCGACGACCGCCTTGGAACAGCGGCAGCGAGACGTTGGCCATCACGCGCCAGCCTTCGCCGGGGTCCAGCGCGGGATTCAAGCCCTCACTGGTGAGCGAGCGGCGACCGGACCCCACCAGCTTCCACGTTTGGCCGTTGCCGCTCCAGTTCAAGCCGAGGTCGGTGTCTTGGACATCTTTGGTCAGTTGCAGGCCGACGTGGGGTAGCCACTGCCAGAACACACTGCGCGCCTGATGCTGCTGTTCGTCTATTTGCCAGACGAGTTCGGCGAGGTGGGGCCGGTTGGCACGGGCTTCCTCGATGAGGGCGGGCAAGTCCGCTTCGCTGGGGTCGAGTAGCTGTAGTTGCTCGTAGGGCGGGCCGACGATCTCGATGGCGCGGAGCGAGCGTTTGCCCACGAGGCCGATCTCGGTGAAGAGCTTCAGATGTAGGGCGCGCAGTTCGCGCTGGAGGTTGTTGATCCGCGTCTGTTCCTCCAACACCTCTAGCTCGGCCTCATGCAGTTCTACGGGCCGCGCCAAGCCGGCGTCGAGGCGCGTGTGCACTCGGTCCATTTTAGCGCGGAAGTAGGCGAGCAACTCGTCGCGGCTGGCGATTTCGTCGCGCGTCAGCAGCAGGCGGTAATAGGCTTGGCGCACCTTGCTATCGACGGCGATAATGGCCTCGCGGTAGTGCGCCTTTTCCGCCTGCTCCTGGTGCTTGGCGGCAAAGCGCGATGGAGTGGTGGCTCCGTAGCGCACGATCTCTTGCTGGGCTTGCAAGAAAAGCTCGCGTTGGTCGGTCTCCGGTGCGTCGGCGAATTCGCTGCGCGCGTAATCAGCGTTTAGGCCGATGGTTGGGAGTTGCTCGGCGTAGTCGAAGCGGGTGCGTGCCCTCATCTGGTTCCAGCGGGCGCGCGCCGCCCCGAGCACTGGGCTGTGATAGCCGGCTTCGCGCTGACAAGTCGTTAGATCCCACTCCTCTGCGTGGACGACGCTCGCCAAGCAGCAGAGGGCGGCCAAGATGGATCGATAAGCCGTCATCGCTTGCTCCATTGCACGGTGAAGACGGCGATGCCCAGCACGATGCTCACCAGCAAGATCACCAACCCGGTGATGCCCCAAAACGAGCCATCGCTCTTGATGTTTATGTTGACGGTGCGCTCGACCGACTCGACCCACTGTCCCTTGTGCTGAGTGCTGGCACTGGTCTTGACTTCGTAGCGCCCTATTTCGGCGCTGTTGATGGGCCGCACGGTCAGCACGGCTTCTATTTCCTCGCGCGGTGAGATATGGGCGATTTCCTGCGGTTCAAAGGAGACATTCCAGCCGGGCGGCGAGAGGGCTTGCAGGCGGATGTCGAGCAATTCAACCGTGCCGAGGTTGCGCAAATGCCAAACGGACTTGGACTCGCCCTCGCCATTGACTGAGAGGTCGAGGTTGAGGGTGGTCAGTTCCAATTCGGCCCGGCCCGTGGGTACTAGTTGCAGTTGCTCGTAGCCAATGCCCATGGCTTGCAAGCGCTCTGGATCGGCGGAGGCCAACACCTCGGCATCGACAGCATTTGGCTCGTAGGCCAGCACCGAGAACAACAACGGCTGATCCACTGTAAAGCTCTCGTCTTGTTCGGGGACGTACACGTTAAGTATGAGCGAGTCGCTGGAGTGGTCGCGGGAAAAGCGCAGCCGCGACAGGTTGCGGCCTCCGCTTGCGAACTCATAGCGGAAGTCGTCCGGCAGCCCGTGCGCCATGAGCTGGA
>JAPOYQ010000756.1 GCA_026706505.1 Gemmatimonadota bacterium | reverse complement strand
GCAGTTTGAGGGAAAACGTCGTACCGTCGCCTTGCTTACTCGTGCATTCGATTGTTCCGCGGTGATGCTCGACCAGCCGTTTGACGATGGCCAGCCCAAGCCCCGTGCCCTTGTCTTTGGTGGTAAAAAACGGGATAAAAGCGCGTTGCGCTGTCTCGGGGGACATACCCACTCCGGTATCCCGAACCTCGACGCGGATAGTATCGGCGTCCGCATCGACAAAACCTTCGATGGCGATGGTGCCGCCCTGGTCGATTGCTTGCGCGGCATTTTTAATCAGATTGGTGAACACCCACTTGAGTTGGTCGGCGTCTGCTTCGATGGTGGGCAAGGTGTCCAAGTTTACCGTTTGAACCTCGATAGTGCCCGCACGCAACTCCGCATCGAGCAGCGCCAGTACTGAAGCGACCACATCCGCCAAATCCACCGCCTCGGTCTGCAACGGCGTCGGACGCGCAAAGTCGAGAAATTCGCTGACTAGCTGATTCAATGACTGCACTTCGCCATCCACTTGTTCAATCAGTTGCTCCGCTTTCGGGTCGGCGGTGATTTGGCGTTTGAGCAAGCCTAGAAAAATCCGCATCCCATTAAGCGGGTTTCTGACTTCATGGGCGAGCCCGGCCGATAGCTGTCGAAGCTCCTCGGCCAGCCGCGACACCTGCTGGTCCCGCTCTTGAATCGCGACACTCATCTCGTTGAATGTCGTGGCTAGTTCGCCGACCTCGTCTTCACTGCGCGTTTCAACCTGCGTCCCGAACGCCCCGGCCTTAATCTGTTGGGTCGCTTGCGAGAGCCTCTCAATCGGCACGACGATCGACCGAGCTAAAAAGATGCTGAGAACAACTGCAAAAACCATACCAACGACGCCGATGAGTACCATGTTGCGGCTCATCCCTGCAAGGCTTTCGAGGAACAGCACACTCGCATCCACGGCGAGAATGGCGACGATATCACCCTGTTCGTCGCGAATGGGCGCATAAGCCGAGCGGTAAAAAGCATCGTCTTTGCCGTGGAAGGCGACGGAGGCAGCCCCTATCCCTTGTTTGGCTTGGTCAATATGGATTCTGTCTTCGCCCAGTGAGTGGTATTGACTGCCAATGGGCACATCGAGGCGGGAATCGACGAGGCTTTTGTATTCAAGGTCAATCACGTACATCGCCCGCGCTTCAGAAGCATCGCGCATAGACTGTAGATTCTCTTGCAGCCTCCGGTACAACCGCGTGTCTTCGTCGCCCGGCTGGAGTGCGCGGAAGTAGCTTCCATTGAGTTGAGCTGCAGAGGTCTTGGCTACCGCCACGAGCCGTTCGCCCATCTCCGCGTCGAGCGCACGCTTTGCCGTGTCGTAGAATAGATAACTACTAGCCGTCAAAACCAAGACCAAGAGCAGCGCAATGGTGAGGGTCGTCTTGGTTTGGAGCCGGATCTTCATGCGCTTTTTCGCACGTAGTAATTAATGAATAGCGACCTGATAAAAAATTGGTCCATGGCGTGGGCCGTGTGTTGAGCCTCTGCTGAATTTATCGGAAAAATGCCTTCTCCGGCAAATTTCTGCCGTCCTCGACGAAAATTTGCCGCGTCCCGTCCCAAAATCTGCCCCAAAACCCCTTGATACAGTGCCTTTTTCGTTGGCACGGAAATTGCAAAGTGCATGGGTGTCCAATGCCATGGCAAAAAATGTAGTCTGAACTACCCACTTAACTCGGAGGAGATACCATGAAACTCAACATGGGCAAACCAATCGTTGCGGTGCTTATTCTCGCACTTATTGGAGTAATCGGCTGTGCTGATAATCCAATGACGTCCGCCGGCGAAAACGCTGAATCAGGCAGGTCTGAGTCGGCCGGAGAACACAGGGGTAACGCAAATGGCGAAGGCCACGAAGGTCGTGAAGGTAGTGAAGGCGGAGCAGGCCGTTTAGTCGCCAACCAAGGCGGCGACGGCGGCGGTGAGCACGGAAGCGGTGAAGGCGGCGGCGAGGGTAATGAGACCAGCGGCCATGCCGAAGGCCCCGAAGGCGGCGGAGGCGATCCATCGAGCCCGATCCTCGCGCTCGACGAGTCGTTTGACGGCGTCGTCAACGGCGTGCGCGTGGCCATGTCCTATGACCCGGTTAGGCGCTCGTTCTCGGGCATCGTCGAGAACACCATGGCGCTGACTGCCTGCTCCGTCCAGATCGAACTCAACCTCAAGCAGGGCACGCGCACGGTCGTCGAATTGGGGCCGTCCCCAGTCGGCGATTTAGCACCGGGTGCCAGTGCGACCACTGAACTGTTGGTCGACGACGAGCCGCAGGCGGCGGGAGTAGCTTTCGACGCCTGGGAGATTCATCCGGAGGTGTTTGACTGCAACTGCCCCGTTCCCACCTCCTCAAGTGGGGAAGGCAGCGAAGGCGGCGACATAGCTCAGCAACTGGCCCCCGACCAGTCCTACGACCAGACGCGCAACGGCGCACGATTAACCATGTCGTATAGTCCCAGCCAGGATGCGTTCTACGGCATAGTGGAGAATACGACCAACCAAACGTTGACCCGGGTGCGGGTGGAAATACATCTGACGGACCAGTCCGGCGCGATCATCGCGGAGTTGGGGCCCACCACGCCGACGGACCTCGCGCCGGGTGGGAGGCTGCTCATCAACCTGTCAGCCGCTGGCCAGACTTTTGCTGGCTGGTCGCCCCATGCGGAGGTCGGCTCTGGCGAAGGCGGAGAGGGCGGAGGCGGCGAAGGAGGCGGCGAGCACGGGAGCGGTGCAGGTGGCGGCGAAGGAGGCGGCGAGCACGGGAGCGGTGCAGGCGGCGGCGAAGGCGGTGAAAGCCACGCCGGTAGTGAAGGCGGCAGCGGGTGAAATTTCATAGTTGCCAACTCGCCTACTCGGCGGGATAGTGAAAGCGAGAGTAAAGCTGGCCGGTTGTACATTCAATCGGCCAGCTTTTTTCTTTTACCTCCCCAAGTGGCGATCAGCAAAGTCCAAGTATTGCTCCCAATCGTACTCGGCGAGGTCGTGACCGCCGCTGCGGATGTGGTAGCCGATTTGGCCCATGACCGGCTGATCGACGGCGGGCATCTGCGCGGCCGGCAGGCCGTCGGTCCCGAGCAGGCGATAGACGGGATCGGCGGCGAAGGCCGCGAGGAATTCGCCGCGCGGATCAGCCCAGCGGTCCTCGACGGCACTGGCTACGTACAGAGGACGCGGGGCGCAAAGGGCCAAGAGCTGATGCTGATCTACGGGCAACTCGTCTTCGGCATCGTTATAGCGTCTGAAATTGTCGCAGAACCAGTGCGGAAACGCATTGTTGATACGCGCGACAGTCTCGCCGTAGCGCCGCCGCGAGAGCGCAGCCCCACCGCAGCCGGAATCGTTGGAGATGACCAAGGCAAAGCGCAGGTCGCAGGCCCCGGCCCACAACGCGGTCTTGCCCAGCCGCGAGTGGCCGAGCACAGCGACCTTCTCGTGGTCGCAGTCCGGGTCGGTTTGCAGATAATCCACGGCCCGGCTCAAGCCCCACGCCCAAGCGCCGATAGCACCCCACTCGTCGGGGGTCGGCCGGTTTTGCCCCTCTTTATAGAAGAGCGGGTGGACGCCGTTTTGATAGCCATCGTCGTAATCGGGATCGAGGTCCCCGCAGTACATGGTGGCCAAGCCGTAGCCGCGCGCGATGATCTTGGCGACGGGCCAGCGTCTTGCTAGGCAGCCGCGCGAGTTGAAGGTGGCGCGGTGATTGACGATGCCGTTTTGCGCCTCGGCGCGCATCCAGCGGGTGTTGAGGTGGATCGCGGGATCGCGTTGGATGGAGTGATTGCCGAAGAAATTGAGCCCCAAGAAGACCGGCACTGGGCCAGACGCGTCGGCCGGGCGATAGAGCAGGATATCCATGCTCGGACCGTTATTGTCATCGGTGAAACACGCGCGGACTTGGCGTCTCAGAGCACGACCTGAAAGAGCCTCGCCCTCTTCGGTGGTAACGAAACGGATGCTGGGCAGAGGCCCGGGCATCTCGCCGAAAACATGGGATTTGAAGAGTTGAAGAATTTCTGGCCGACGCACCTCGGTCCAGGCAGCCGCGTCGGCCACGGATTCGCTGCTGGCCATCGTTAGCGGGTCGGGCAACGAGTACAGAGGAACTTTGGCTTCGTCGTAATTGGCTTCGCTCGGGGGCATAGTCGCTGGTCTGAGGGTGTACGAGACCTTGGGCCGTGGTTCAGTCGTCGAAGTTATAGACGAAGGAGAGCCAGGGGATGGGAAATCCCTCTTTGAGGACCTCGCCGATGATAATGACACCGGCATCAACAGCTATCCTGGGGCCGAAAAAGCGGAGGGCGAGGCCCAACGGTTGTTGGTCGAGCCCGAGATCTTCGCCGGTAATGAGCCAGTTTTCCGAGACCAAGGCCATGCTCTCGGAGAGGCGGATATTGCCGCCGAGGAGGAGAACTGGGTGCTCGGCAAAATCCACATCCTCGCCTTCCTCGGCGATGTAGCCCAGACCGATGCCACAGGTGAAGCTCTTGTCGGGGGTGCCTTTGGACCCTACCACAAAGGCCATACCTCCAGCCCCTTCGTCGGCGATATTCATATAGAGCACGCCTGCGGAAAGAGCGACATCGCCGCTGTCGTAGAGGCCGACCTTGGGAGCCAGCGACAGGACCTGCTCGCTCAATCCCAACCCAGGGACAACCGACAGACCTGCCGCCACGCCGAGGCGGTCGGAGAAACCATAGGCCAAGCCGGGGAAGAATACGTAGTAATCGAAGAAATAGCGATCTCCTCGGCGCAATGGTCTGCCAGTAGGTGCAAACATCAAGCGGGTGTAGTTCGGGTCGGGTCGGGAAAAAGCACCGGGGTGGCGCTTTTTTATGGCAACAATGGACGTTCTCGGCACCTTTATTTCTAGGCCCGACAGCGTCTCGACGAAGATGTGAGTTTCGGTCTCCTGAATGATGGTGCCTTCGAGTTGGGTGCCGTCAGTGAGGGAAATGGACATCAGCGAGTCGGCGAGGCTGTCCTGCTCCTCGGCATCCAAGGGCATGGCCACTTGAAGCAATAGCCAGAGCGCCCATGAGACCCATTTGATCTGGGTCTGAGCAGTCATTGCACTCACCTTTCAAATATTAGGAGACCCATTTGGTCTGGGGGCGCGGTTGACAATGTAAAGTATGGTAGGGCCGTTCGGCGACCATCGCAAGGGCACTGGCGGCAAAGGCAGAGTTGTTGCTATCGCCTATTGCCCGAGACCGGATAAAGGGTTAGTCTCGCTTTCCCCCCTGCTCCTTCATCGGCAACGATTAGCGTGCCGTCCGCCGCGAAGGTGATCCCTTCAGCCTGACGATGCCACTGGGCAGAAAACTGCTTGGCGGCAACGACCTGACCGCCCGGTGTAATCTCCGCGATAGCCCTCTGACGAGCCGCTACGACAAAGTAATTTCCCGACACCGGATGTCGCTCGATGCCAGAAGGCTGGAATTTCTTTCTCCCGATGTGCCGAGAAAATTCAATGACAGGTATTACAGTATATGCAGCTTCGATTAGCTGTTTCTCGTCAATCGACCACTGATATATTCCCAACTGTCCCGCTAGGCCTGCTCGACGAGGGTTCTTGCACATCAGTACGAGTGCCCGCTTGCTTTCGTCGTATGCCAGCCCCTCTATTTCGCAATCGCTGCCGACGCCGGTAGCATAGCTAGTAAAAAGAACGGACTCGCCATCAGCACCCTCATCGCACTCGTATAGTCGCCCTGCACTGGTGACCAAATAAATCTGGTCATCCACTGTCGCAATGCCCTCGAAATCATCGGCAACTGGAGTTGCCATATCCGCTAGCTGGAATGCTTTTACGATGGACCCTTTTCGATAATCGATCTCGTAAATGACTCCTTTTTCATCATTGTGCGCTAGGAGTCGGTTATCCATGGTTATGGCCAGACCCGAGATCTCCGCAAGACGACCGGGCAGCTTCCAATGCGTCGCCGTCTCTGCTGCTAGGCTATAGCTTGCGAGCGCTATGTTCCTTTGTACTACCGCTATCGTATCCGACAAAGGGCGGACAATCAATGTATCGGGGTCTATGCTTGATAAATCACCCCCCAAACCTGCCGATGCGTTCTCTCCGTAACCCATCGACAACAGATAGACAAACAGGCCAAAACCAAGAAATCCCAGCAGGATTTTATCTCCGTGATTCTGCATGTGTAATTATACCGTTACGAGGTCTTGCTTTTTCACTATTACGCTACTGATATGGCCTTTTCCGCTTGCTTCAATATCCCGTACTAAGGAAGGCGGATCGACCGATTTTTTTAACCAAACATCAAACACCACGACGGCTGTTCCATCCACATTCTTGATCACATTTGCCACCTGCCACCGCTTGGTATTGGATTTCAGGATCGGAGCCGTTGCTTTTTGAACCTCCTCGACCTTCGTCGTGTGTATTTCGATCTGAGCATTATAGGGTTTTTCAGTGGCAACGGCCTTTTTTTTAGAGGCCTGGTCCAATTCAGGACTAACAATGCTCCATCCAGATAACACGGCCGGCTGCGCGCCAAAATTGCTTTTCCACACGCCTAGTGCTATGATGACGAACGTCAATGATGCGAGATAGGCCACCGTGGTAAGCTGAGTACCAGACGCCAGCCCTATGCCGATGGCCATAAACATATACACAGCATCTATCGGCTCTTCGAGTGAGGTGCGAAAACGAACGGCACCTACGATGCCCGCCAAGCTGAACGCCAGGGCCAGACTGCCCTTAACAAGAAAAACAACCAGCGCAATGGAGATAGGTACGACGAGCAGTGTTTGTGCGAAGGATTGACTGTATTTCTTGCGTGGCCGCGTCCAGCGATATACCCAAGTAATGGGAAGAGTAACCCCAAAGGCCAGCACTAAGGCGACCATGACCGGAATGGTGTGTGCCGGCTCGGCGAGCCGGCCAACTCCTTCTTCGATTTTCCCAAATGGAGATGGAACGGCGTCGGCCCCGGTTGTCACGGATTGTGCTATGAAGATGCGTTCGCGCTCTTGGGCGACGTAATGGAGGATCTGGGGGAAGAGATGAAAAACCCCGCTGAGCGCTAAAAGCCATGCGGCATAGTAAATGAGGAGACGTATGATGATGTTTTTGAGCATGAGTATCCTCCCTTATTGGCTAGAACGTGAGACCAGCGCGCAGATACACGCCCATCAAGTCATCGCCGTTTACGGCGGCCACGCTCAAAGTCTGTCGGCGCTGGAGAAAAGACAGCCACAGTCCACCTCCGACTCCGGTGTGCCATGTATCCGCATCTTCCGGATCCTCAGCATAAATCACTCGACCGGCATCGGCCGCACCGAACAAGCCCAACTCACCCGGCACCAAAAGCTTAATCTTGGCCAGCACCAAGCGTAGTGCGGAATTGCCATACAGTGCGGTATCTCCGGCGAACCGATTTTTTCGAAAACCGCGTAAACTGCCGTTGGATATATCGCCGCCGGTTAAGCCGGGCCCACCCAGAAAGGCGCTCTCGTGAAAGGGGAAGGTTCCCCACACCTTCTTGCCGCCCGCTCGCAAGGCAAGGGTTGGGTTGGTCGGAACAGGAGCAGTCAGGTATGCGCGCGTCTCCCCATCTAGGCTGCCAAAGGCCGACGCCACATCCCAAACTCCCGGATAGACGGCTCCGGTGACTCTGACAAAGACCCCCCGAGTGGCATACCCGGAATTGTTGCGCGTGTCGTACAGGATTTCGCCCTGTGCTCCTACTTGGCCGAAGGAATCCGTGCCATAGTGGTACTTTGGGTGATGACCGATGAATTTGTCCTTATTGGAACTCAGCGGCGTGTCTGAATACTTGATAATCGGCCCCAAGCCAATGGTTAATTTCGAGCGCAGCGATTCCATGCCTTCCATATGTCCTTCACGCTCTCCCGCTCGAAACTCAAGGGATGGTGCGAAAGCGAAATAATTTTGCTCCACTTCATAGTAAGGAGACGGCTTCGGAATCTCTGTTTCGTTACCGAGTCCATTGAACCGGATCACTTGGATCCCGGAGTACTTGAGGTGGACTTTTGCGTCGAGATCAAGCAGCAGTTGGCGGAAAGTTCCGGTATAGGAAACAGATGGCTTGAGACGATTGATCGCCAGCCCAGCATTGAAGGAATGACTTGCAGAGAAAGGGTCTTTGCGATAGCCGAAATTCTGCCGGCTGCCAAAACCTCCTACGAACACACCCAGATCTGGATTGGCCATAAGGATCGGGAAAGTAATCACCTGCCTGCCCCAGTCCAGCGCGTACCTTGCATTGGGCATGTACGAGCCAAGAGGACGCTTGTAGGGACGCTCATCGATTTTTGCTCCCTTGCCTTTGGCGAACCGATTCTTCCCACGGTAATCGTAAAACCGGGTCTTTGAACCACCCGCTTGGGATGAGTTTGTGAACGTGTCGTCTCCGCCGCCGCCATCGATGCGGATGACAATCCGTCCCTTGCCCCCTGCTATCTCTGCGTGGTCGGCTCCCCCTCGAAGGTATATGCGAACTTCTCGGGTTTCTTGGGGGTAGAACATCCGCTGGAAATAGGGCGTCTTCCTTGCTCCATCCGAACCTTCCATTAGACCGATACGGACCACGAGATCACCGCTCGGCAGGTGTTCACACTGGAGGTACTCGTCCCGGTCGGTCGCCTTGATTTCGGCTTGGCGGATAATCAACTCATAGTATCTGCTAACAAATTCAGGCAATGCGTCCCGCCTCGATTTGAGGGCCTCTGCAAGAGCTTCCCCAACGGTCTTGTAATACGGCTGTGGGAGCTTCCGTACTGCATCGTCGATGACTGGGTCCGGTAGGTCCCGGCGAAATTCTGTTACTACCGAATCCCATGCCGTCTTATCGAGTTCGACTAGGAACTCGCGATCCAGTTCCCAACCCGAAGTCGATAGGCCCACCAGACTCGGATACGTATCCTCAAACCGGATTTGTATGGGGAATACTCTACGCGCCACGACCATGGCAAACCCGTCGAAGTCGATAAAGGCTTGGTCGCGATCCTCCGGTATTGGTAGATAGGTATAACAATCGCCAGCGGGGAACCGCGCCCACCGCCACTGACCGTAATGGCGATCCTTGTCGTTGACGAGAAAATCCATCAGTCTCGCCTTTAGATAGGCACGGGCATCGACGCGGTTGCAGGGCGTTTTTTCCAAGCGCTTCCACAGCTTCTCCG
>JAPOYQ010000798.1 GCA_026706505.1 Gemmatimonadota bacterium | reverse complement strand
GGTTGCCGCGACCCAACGGGTCGGTGGCTGAGCGCCCGGGTCGTACGAGCGACACGGACGACGAGGTCCTGATCGCCGCCCCTACCTCGATGACCGCGCCGGTGTCCAGCGTCGGGGGTCCACGTCGCCACATGTCCGGTCTTCGTCTTTCCAGACGTCCCTATTGGTAGGGCGGGGCGTTGCGGAACCATCGGGGACCGGCGTGTGGGCCTCGCCGGTGCAATGATCTCTGCCAGCTCTGGATCGCGGCTACCAGCGAAGTCGCCAGCGTCAGGAGCTCCACGAGGTTCACGTCCAACCCGCGGCGCGGTGCCGTCGAGCCGCCACGTGCCGATTGTGCGTGGCCCAGGCTCTGATCGGCACCCGTTCACCGGATTGTGAGTCCTGCCGCGCGGCCCTCGGACGGAGAAAGGCATCTCGTGAGGACAACTTCTCTCTCCCGGGCAGTGCTGTGCCCGCTCGAATCCGGCCGTGGGACGTCGTAGACGAAGTCCATGGCCCTGCGAGGCGTGAGTGGTTGCATGAGAGACGCGTCGTCTACCGGAATGGGCACGCCAGCGGATTCCGCCATCCGCTTGATCAGAGCTACGACCAACTCCCCCGTGTTCTCCTCACCTGATTCTCGCAATTCTTCCAAGGCCTCGATTACTTCTTCGTCTTCAGCGTAGGCCACGAACGCCTCGTTTAGCGCGACGAACGGTTCGCCGTTCGGCAGCGGGCAGCGATCTCCTGTCAATGTAAAAGAAGCTCCTGACAGACGGCGTAGCACGTCCCTCTTGCTGTCCCGTGAGTCCAGGTAGTCACCTCCGTAGAGGAGAATGAAAGCACCTGTTACAGCTCCTGCGACGGCCCCTGCTAATCCGGGCAAAATTGAAGGGATCAGGGTTTCAAGGTTCTTCATCATCGTTCTACACTCGGGGCTTTGCGTGAACCGCGCCAGTTCTATTCAGCCCTCGATGATGGCAGGTACTGTCGCCATCGGTCGCTCACATACTCCCAGAATCCGTCTACGCGTCTGCCTTCACACACCTGCATCAACTCCCAGCCGACCTTCGTCAACAGAACGCTACCGACTTCCAGGGGGTTGTTCTCATCCTTAGGCATCTCGAGCACCAGCCCCCGTCCGTAGTAGTATAGCTGGCACTTCTTGCCGATACCTTGAACGATAAATCCGGTGAGGTTATTGAACTTCACTAAGCCAACGTCCTCAAGATGGCTCAGTGAGGCAAAGTGTATTCTGCGCGACGTGTATATCGTGGCTTCCGAATCGAACACGAGTGGAATCGGCCTTCCGCCGCTATGCCAAACAAATCCCGCCAGATCGGTGAACAACTCGGCGTCAGCCCTATCGAGATCGGCGAGCGCGTTAACGGTCCTTCTAGAGAACGAACCCGGCGCATTCGCCTCGCCCGACAAGACACGCGCCCACAGATCTTGCATCTGTTCATCAGATACGATCCGGGACTTGTCGAAGAAGTTAACAAACCAGTCGTCCTCCACCAACCCCGCGTCCGCGTCTTCCGTTAGGCGCGGCAACGCTTTCGCGGTGATGCCTTCGATGTTGTTCTGACGATGACCTTCTTCGGCAATCCACCTCCGAACGGCCCTTCGCTGTAGATCCGTAACCCGAACGTCCCCTTGCGCCTTCAGGAGTTGGGCTTCCGCTTCTGCCTTCGCGAGTCTCTTGATTTGATACGGAGCGAAGACGCCACCTATCGCGTTGGATATCTTCTTGATCAGCGTATCGGCTGGCTTTGTAAGGCTTCCCAGATCAACCACAGGGGTCGGAAGGGCCATCAATTATCGCAGCTCCTTTGACAAAACGCGTTACAGAATACCTCGCGGACGACGATCTGACCACCGCCGACGTCGACACCCGCGCCCGGTGGTAGCGGCCGGTGGCCGACGAGGAGACCTCGCCGCGTCGAGCCCCCCGTAGGAGCGGGAACCCCGCCCGTGGGCAAGCAACAGCCCGGCGACCCAGCGGATTGCCGCGTGGTCCGGCCCGAGCATCGTCGTCCAGACCTGCCGGTCGCGGGGGGGAGATCGCCCTCGCGGTCCGCGAAGTGCGACTCCGCCCGGCTCCACACCCAGAGGACCCACGCGGTTGGTGTCGGACGTCGCCGAACCTGACATCGAACAACGGATGCCACCCAGCTCGCGCCCACCGAAACCTGCAGCCCCAAGCTCTCCTACCACACCGCGTAGTCGCCGGGCTCCTCCTCTTCCTATTGGGGTACATTGCGTCTCGTACCGTCCTCTCGTACGATCACGATGTGGTCACCCATAAGGTGCATGACACCTTGCGCTT
Organism: Gemmatimonadota bacterium; assembly: GCA_026706505.1. The sequence goes on along the minus strand of JAPOYQ010000798.1, from coordinate 6,887 downwards.
CACCGCGCACCGTGACCAAAACCGCCCACGGCCACTTACCGACCAGCTGCCCCTGCAATAGAATCTGTCGTCGTTCGATGCGTCCATACACCGTCCAGCCAGCGTCTTGAAGACTCTCGAGGTTCTCTCTGAGCGAGTTGGCGGCCTCCGCCTGCTGAAGTGGACCCAGTTCCGACCAAATGGCCGCCCAATCTGTCAGTTCCTGCTGGAACCCACCGACAAGAGCGACGTCCTCACCGCGCAACTCATCACTGACGAGGAGCCAACCTGACGTGGCTAGCAGCGTTGCGAGCTCAGCCCCCGTAGTGATTTGAGGGATCTGCAATCTGCTGACGCTGTCTTGTAGGTCAATAGCGTTCGGAAGACGCTCGGGAGCAATAACCTCAAGCAACTTCGTGGCCACCGTGCCAAGTCCGTCTTGCCACTTGAGAGCCACGCGATCCGCGAGACGCGGCGAGTTGCGGCGCACGGCCTCTACGTCAACGTCATGCCACACAGGCAGAATTAGGTCGTGACCGTCATGCTCACGCTGAGCCAACCCATCAAGCTCTGACTCGGGGTAGTGTTTCGCAAAGAAGCTCTCTGACAGAATAACCACACCGAAGCTACACCGCGCCAATCCATCGTCAATCCTCCGCCGCAAACGATCTCCAACCCGCAGCTCCATCTGGTCATACCACACCCGCAGTCCGACGTTGCGAAGGAAGGTAGCCAACGGTCGAGCGACGGCTTCACGGTCCTCCGACGCGTAGGATACGAACACATCCCATTCCTGATTGTCTTGGTTGACCAAGGACTATTCCCTTCTGACTCGATGTCTCCCCGAGGGTGCGGGACGCGTGCGACGGCGGCGATGTCTCCGTGGCGCCCCGTCGACAGTCGTGCTCAAGGCAGGCGTCCGCCGGCATCACGTAAGTTCACCGGCGTTCCATCTCGATGCCGTGGCCGTCGCAGAACACCAGCGAAAACGCCCGCGCCCGCGCTCCGCCGCGGGACGCCCGCAGCGCCTCGGTGAGCGTCACCCGATTGGCGTCGAGCTCGGTCGAAACGGCGAAGCCCGAGCCTCGTCAGCACTGCGGGTCACATCGACGAGCGTCGGCCGGGGTTCGGGGGCCGCCACCGGACCGGCAACCGTGTCCTCCCGTGCCGCCTCGCCACCGGCCACGGCGGCAGTAGAACCCGCGCCGCCGCGGTCAACCAGCGTCTTCGCGAACGCGTGTCGCGCATCGACCTAACCTGGGAGCATAGCACGGGCGCTCAGAACAACCGCCCCGCCTTCTTGAAGGGCCCGGTCGCGCTAAACCAAGCGCCGCAGGCGGTAGCTGACCCTACGGACTGGCCGCGACCCAACGCTCGTCGTGCGCGACCGCCGTCGCCGCGGTCGCGGGGCTCGCAAGGCTCGTGTGCTGCGAGGTGGCACTTCAGCACCACCGGCCGATTTACCGATCGACCGTTGTCAGCCGCGCCGGCGACACGTCCAACAGGACGTCGAACCAGACTGGCGTCCGGCCGAAGGCGCGATCTGACTATTCCCGCATCCGCGGGGCCGACCTCCGCTTGGACCGGCCCCATCCGGTGCAGCAGGCTTCATCCCCGCAACGCGGGGCCGACCGAACGTCTCGCTTCGGTCGACTGCGGAGAGGCCTCCGCACGCAACCTGATGCCAAGGGCAGCAACAACGCGAAGAACGGTGTCGAGGCTCGGAACACGGTCACCCGAGAGGGCCTTGTAAAGGCTCTCGCGGGACAGACCAGTATCGCTCGCTACCTGCGCCATACCGCGGGCACGGGCGATATTGCCGAGCGCCTTGGCAACCAGCGCAGCGTCACCGTCCGCTTCCTCAAGAGTAACCTCGAGGTACGCCGCCATCCGCTCCGGAGTATCGAGGTACTCAGCGACGTCGTACGGGAACGTGACCGTCTTGGTCATGAATGAGCCTCCCTAGAGGCTCCGCGCCAGACGCAGAGCTGTGACGATATCCGCCCGCTGGGTGCGCTTGTCACCACCAACCAGCAACAGGAAGACGGTGGATCCCTGCTGCGTGAAATAGACCCGATAACCTGGGCCGTGGTCGATCCGCATCTCCAAAACACCCTCACCCACCGACCTGACGTCACCCGGGTTTCCGGCCACAAGCCGATCAACCCGATGCAGCACGCGGGCACGGGCACGATCATCGCGTAGCCTGCGCAGCCATCGGTCGAAGATCGCCGTGGTGCGGACTTCAACCAACACCAGAAAGTAGCCCGCAGGCTACGTGCCTGTCAACCAGAGGCATTCCTGAAGGACAGTTCCGAAGAACCGGGTTCATCACCGCTTCCGGCGGGGCTGGCCTCCCGCCAGATGCGCTTGGGTTCCACGAGCTCTGGTCGCTCAGGCTCTGCACGTGGCTCCGGGAAGGGCAACCTCCCACGCTACACGCCGAGTACGACGTTCCAGACGTTCCCGTTCCCGGCCGGCCGGACGCCGAACGTACAGGTCGACAGCTACGCGGCCGACCCACGAGCGATTCGCCGTCGCCGAGGCCGCACGGTGGCTAGTCGAGCTGCGTGGGACCGGTGGCTCAACCCGCCCGAATGGGTCGACTGGGTGGACGAGCCGGCTCCCGGACACCCGCGGCGTCCCGTGCCCCGGTTGCGAGGACGCCGAGAAGGCGCTCCGGAAGCGCACGCTGACGAACCTCTACAAACGCCCGCAGTGGCTCGCGGACGAGCACGCGGTGCTCGATGCCGTCGTCGCGGCCGCCTACGGCTGGCCGGCCGACATCAGCGACGACGATGCCCTGCGCGAGCTGCCGGTGTTCAACGACGGGTGACGCGTCGAACTCTCCGGCATCGGCTGCCAGTCTCGCGCCGCGGGACGCGTTTACCGATCGCGCGTTATCCGACCCCGCGGCGAGAACAGTACGGTGGGAGCGCGATCGGCGTTTCGGCCCGGAACCATATTCGACAACTCAACGGCGGCCGCGGTTCGAGATCAGATTTCGGGCCCGCGTCGCTTCGAGGCCTCCCCGTCGCCGATCTGTAGCGTCAATCCGCCTACGCCGTCGGTGCCATCCGGAAATCCCTCAGCCTCTTCTACTCGCAGGCGCCGCGGGCACGGCATTAGAACGGGCTAGGCAATCCTCTCTTATCGCTGCCTCCCCAGTTGAAGGCCGCGCCGAATTCGGCTCGTAGCATGTGGGTCTCAAAGTTCACGTTATAGTAGTCTGGCCCCGAGTAAACCCTGTAGAAGAGTCCCATGTCTTTCCAACACCCAAAGTGCAGGAGAGCCTCAAACTGGCCTACGCGCTTGGGTTTGATGTCTTGGCCGACAATTCGCTGACCCGAAAACCGCATTTCTAAACGGTCCAAAATGTCCCTGAAGTGCCACACCACACCGGCCATGGCTCGCAGCCGTGTTGTGCCGTAGCGACCAGCCAGTTCGTCCGACAACGTACCCTTCGCACCGTCAAATCCGTAGATATGCTGCTCAAGTGCGCCACCGTAAGTAACCTCAGTTGTGATCTGGCCATCGTCCGCGCGCAAGCCGATAGAGCGATGGCACGCACCAATCTCAACATAGTGAGTGGAGAAGTTCCCATCCTCAGTATTAATGGCGTATATAGCATGGTTCGCGGACACTTGAGGCTTACAATCGTCTCCCTCCTGCACCTCCAATGGGCATCCGGTTTGCCCGTTAGAGTGGTGGGCAAATGGCACGAAGTTCAGTATCAGCATGTCGGCGGCCTTGGCCGACTTCTGCCGAAAGCCGATGCGCTGTATGGTGAACCGAGGCATGAAGGACGGTGGTGGAACCGGCGCCGAATCAGCACTGAGCATCCGGATACGTGTTGTTACAGTCGCGTAGCCTTGGGTTGCCCAGTGACGCGTTCGGTCAGCAAGCCGCGTTTCGTTGGATGCGAGTCTACGCACCTTGTCGAGTCCCCACAACGGTAAGTCCCCAGAAGCCTGCACCTCAAATGCAATGCCCTTCTCTTCCGCTTCTGGCAAGCTGGTGGCATAGTCAACAATACCCCCTCCGAGTACGAACCTGTTTCCGTCCCGAAGTGGCGTGGTGTCGAAATGCGTGGTCTCTAATTGAGCCGCTGCGGTGGCAGCGACGGCAAGAATGGCGAACGTCAAGGCTGCGACTCTCAACATTCTTCGTCGTCTTCGAAATGGAGGGCTCCAACAACCAATGAACGCTGACCGTGGGCTGGTCGTTTCACCACAGCCTGTAAGTTAACGTAAGGTCGCATTATCGGACGCCTTGCCGAGTCGGCCGGTTCATGGCCTGTACCCCGCCGGGCATCGACACGACGGCCCTCCCTGCGCTGCTAGCGCATCGAGCGCGTCGCACGCCGCGTTGATCTCCTGGTGGCGCGCGTTGATCTGGTCCGGCGTCGAAGACGAGCCGCCGTCTATCGCGCACCAGGCCCCAGCGGCCTGCAGCGCGAAGGCGCGGCGCTGAAAACCGACGCTCGGTCCGCACCAGTTCAGGCCGAGGTTCTGCAGATTGGAAAGTGCCGGAAAGCCTGGAATCTCGCAAGCCGGTCCTCGTCGTGCCGACCGCTGTGGGGTAGCTGCTTGGCGGCGATTGGGCTGCGGCACCGAACGCCTTGACTCCTGTCTCGGTGCGTTGAATCGGGCGTCGTTCAGCCGCCAGTACCCGTCCGTATCCCTCACCATGTCATTCGCCTGCGCGACGTCCCACGGCGACTCGCCGGCGGCATTCCGTGCCATTGGGTTCGCACCGGCATCCAGCAGGGACTCAATTGCACGGCCAGCCAAGAACTCAATTCCGTCATACCTCGCTGCATGATGCAGAGGCGTGTCACCCTTTTCATCCCGCGCCTCCAGATTGGCACCAGCGGCGACCAAGGCTTGGATCGACTCTGTGTTCTGAAGGTACCTCCCGGCCGCGGCGTGCAAAGGCGTTTCGCCCCAATCATCCCGCGCCTCCAGATTGGCACCACCCGCGACCAAGGCCTCAATCTCCTCCTTATCGCGCCACAAATGCAGCGGTGTCCGACCGTTGCGAAGTCGAGCATTCGGATTCGCACCAGCGGCGATCAAGGCCTCGATGACGGCCGGCTCGGCCGCGCCATGCAGGGGTGTTCCGCCGTTGCGGTCACGGGCCTCCAGGTCAAATCCAAGGGCGAGCAAGGTGTCGATGACAGCCGGCTCGTCGTTCTCCGCGGCCGCTAGATGCAGAAGCGTGTCGCCATTGTCACCCCACAGCGCCCTGGGGTTGGCTCCCGCGGTCAGCAGAACCTCGATAACCGCCGGGGCGTTGCGCGCGGCCGCCAAGTGCAGGGGCGACCCGTCCAACGTTTCTGCTTCTGGAGCATCACTTGGAGCGTTCACATTGGCCCCCGCCGCCACCAAAACCTCGATCACGGCCGGGTTCGGGTTCAAAAGGGCAGCGGAGTGTAGAGGCGTCCAGTCGTTCTCATCCCGCGCCGCGAGATCGGCCCCGGCCGCTAGCAACGTGTCGATCACAGCCGGATTCTCTGTGTTGGCGGCGGCCCCACGCAGAGGGCTCCGGCCCCTCTCGTCCCGGGCCTCCACCTCCGCACCGGCAGCCAGCAGTGCTTCGATCACGGCCGGGGTGTCGTTGTTCTGGGCCGCCAGATGCAGGAGAGTTCGGCCATCGCTCGCCCGCCACCCTCGGTCGGCGCCAGCCGCCAGCAAGGCCTCAAGAACGGCCACGTGCTCGTTGTTCAATACCGCCAGAGCTAATGGGGTCTCACGGCCGTCGGTCTCTAGCTGCGCCTCCAATCGCGCACCCGCGGCTAGCAACGTGTCGATCACAGCCGGATTCTCTGTGTTGGCGGCGGCCCCATGCAGAGGGCTCCAGCCGCTCTCGTCCCGGGCCTCCACCTCCGCACCGGCGGCCAGCAGTGCTTCGATCACGGCCGGATTTCGGTTGAACACTGCGGCGTGGTGTAAGGGGGTGTGACCATCGTCAGTCCGAGCCTCCTCGTCCATGCCTCCAGCCAGGCACCCGTTCACGGTTCCCACCGTCGCCGTCTCGAAGAAGGCCTGCGTGTTCCACCCGTCGCATTCCACCATCACTCGCGCTGCGGGGTTCGTGGTCGAAAGCCGAACATCGTCGGCGGGATCGACGCTCGACGGCAGCGGCGGCGAAGGGACTGCCGACACCGTCGGGCGCGGTGCGCCTGCCGTTCGGAGGACCGCGACCCCGACGCTGTCGAGGTACCCAGTCGACCGCTGCCCCCGGGATTCCTGCCAGCGCCGAATTGCGGCTCGCGTGCGAGGGCCGAACAGGCCGTCCGGGAAACCGGGGTCGAAACCCTCGTTCCGCAATCCCTCCTGGATCAGGCGTCGCGTCGGTCGATCGAGGCCCAGCGCCTCTTCGAGCGCCCGCGCATCCTGAGCACCTAGCAACGCGCTCGGGGCATAGGCTACCGTGGACTGCGCGACCCGGAGGCTAGGCACATGCCGCTCCGAAGCCGTCGAGAAGGTTGTCCGGAGCGTGGGCTCGAGGCTGACAGCCGCGGGTTCGCTCGTCGCTAGGAAGGCCAACACCGCCAACACGATCGTGAGGAAAGCAGTGATCTTCCCAGTAAAGTAGTATCGAGACCGCACCATCCTCCACCTCCAGCGGGCCGATGGCCCTGTGGGCCATAGCAAGCTACCGTTCCCACGGTTGCAAAACCTGTGCACTGGCGAGAATCGCACGATCCAGAAGCTTGCCACAGATTGCGCACCCTTGTCCCTTCCGATATTGGTAGGCGCCGAAAAGAGGCGGACTCACCTCGCCCGAAAAGAGGTGGGGACCGACTCCGATATCGCCCGGGTGAGAAGACTCGGGCGCGTCGAGGTTGGCGCTACAAGATGGCCAAGCACTTCCGGACCGACATCACCGACGAGAGCTTCATC
>JAPOYQ010000299.1:8585-9213 GCA_026706505.1 Gemmatimonadota bacterium | reverse complement strand
CGCTGCGCAGCGAGTAGGGAATGATGATCGTTATTGCCCTACAAATCGCGTCGGTTTAGCGCGAGAAGGAAGGTACTAACCATGCTACGCAATAACCTGATCGTTGCTTGGCGCAATCTGCGCCGCTATCGGATGTACACCGCGATCAACGTGGGTGGGCTGGCCGCGGCCTTCGCGGTGGCCATCTTCGTCGGCCTGTACGTGTATAGGGCACTGACGTGGGATCGCTTCCACGCCAAGGGCGAGCAGATCTACCAAGTCTGCGAGACACGTCCAGTCTGGAAAGGGCGGGCCTATACGTCAATGCCGGGAGGCCTCGGCCCGGAGATGGTGGCCACACTCCCCGCGGTGTTGCGCTCGGTCCGTACGGAAGACGAGGACGGGCTGCTGAGCTATGGGGGGCAAGAGATCGCGGCGAAGGGACGGTTCGCCGACCCCGGCTTCTTTGAGTTGTTCAGCTTCCCGCTGATCGCGGGTGATCCGGGCACGGTGCTCGACGCGCCGAACTCGATCGTGCTGTCGAAGCGGCTGTCGCAACGGCTGTTCGGCTCCGACGACCCCATGGGCCAGACTCTGCTGCTGGGAGGGAGTGGTATTAGCAGACATTTTATTGTCACCGGGGTCGCCG
>JAPOYQ010000299.1:0-8575 GCA_026706505.1 Gemmatimonadota bacterium | reverse complement strand
AGAACGTGCCGTACGAATCCAGCTTGGGATTCGACTGGGTGATCCCCTACGTCCACCGGGAAATCCAGACTGCGTGGGCCGACGATTTCAGTGTCGGCGTAGGCGAGACCTATCTCCAGATCGCCGATGCCGCGGGCGTGGAGGCGGCCCAAGCCTTTGACTTGGATCGGTACATGGAGAAGGAGAAGGATCGTAGTCTCGTCATCGTGCCGCTGTTCGACAAGCGGCTGCATCCCCAACTCAGCGGCGGGAGAGGGATGATGAGTTCACTCTACATCCTCGGATTCGTCGCCGGCCTCGTGCTGCTGCTGGCGTGTATCAATTACGCCAATCTGGCCGCAGGTATGTCGCTGACGAGGGCGCACGAAGTGGGTGTGCGCAAGGTGGTCGGTGCCGGACGGGGACAGCTAATGCGCCAGTACTTTGCCGAGTCTCTGCTACTCAGCTTCGTCGCTCTAGTGCTCGCCGTGCCGCTGACGGAGATTTTGCTGCCGGGCCTGAATCGTCTGCTGGAGGTGCCCGGAGAATTTGAATTGGGCCTCGACCTACAGTACACGCCGTGGACGGTGGTGGCCCTAGCTGGGTTCGGCGTGGTCATGGGGCTGGTGGCGGGCGCGTACCCAGCACTGGTGCAGTCGCGGATGCAGCCGGTCGAGATTATGCAGGACAGGCTCCAAGTGCGAGGCCGTGCCGGTCGCATCTTAGTAGTCGTGCAGTTCGTGGCCTCCACGGTGTTCCTGACCACGGCCCTCGTCGTGGCCCGGCAGGTCGATCATTGGGAGGCCCTAGATCAGGGCTACGACCCGCGGCTCGTGGTGTGCATCCCGACGTTTACGGGCTCCTCAAGAGGGGGGGATGACGTGCATGAGTCGCAGCGCTTCCTCGATATATTTCGCCGGGAGGTACTCCCGCTTGCGGGCGTACTCGCGGTGTCCGGCTCCAGCGAATTTCCCGATGGAGCCGACGACTTTCGCTTCGCCGACCCGGAACGGCCGGAGGCCGCGCTGATTGAGGTTGATCCGTACTTCCTGCGCACCCTCGGCTTGGAACTGGTCGAGGGCGAGGACTTCCCCCCGGACCTGCTGGCCAGCGGTCGCGTAGTGCTCGTCAACCAGCGGCTAGCGGCTACGCTGGAGGGACCGGTCGTCGGCTCTTACCTCGAAGGCGGGTACCCGCCACGCCGGCCGCGGATTATTGGCGTAGTCTCCGACTTCCAGCACGATGATCCCAGCTCTGGGGGCTTCGTGCCGGAACTCGTGATCAGCGTCCTACCGGATCGTCCCATTGAGACGGTGCTGGTGCGGGTGCGACCCGAAGGGGTGCCCAAGACGCTCGCCGAGCTGCGCGAGGCTTGGGAACGGCTGTCGCCTGGGGTGCCCTTTAGCTATCGCTTTCTCGAAGACCATATCGCCGAACGCTTCATTGGCCACGCCATCCTCATTAGCCTGCTACGCTGGGTGACCGGGTTCCTCGTGCTAATCGCCTGTCTCGGCGTCTTTGGCATGGCCTCCCTCGCCGTCAGCCGACGCACCAAGGAGGTAGCCGTGCGCAAAGTCCTCGGTGCCTCGACGGCGAGCGTGGCCGTGCTGCTGTCGTCGCAGTCCACGCGGCTCGTGCTGATCGCCGTGATCGTCGCCATACCCCTGACCTACCAGCTCTCGGAGATCTTACTCCAAAGCGAGGTGGATCGCATCGAACTCGACCTGCTCAGCTACTCGGCTGGCGGCCTGATTGCCTTGGGCTTGACGTGGCTGGTGTCGGGTTATCACGCGGTTCGAGCGGCGCTGGCGAATCCGGTGGACTCGCTGCACAGCGAGTAGAGGGATTCCCTACGAATCGCACCGATCTATGACGATGTGGATTTTTTTTTAACTCCAGAGGAGGAGAAAGATGATCAGCCAGAAGCCTAACGGCGGCAGTTCAAAACGGAAAACAGCGCTCTTGGCACTTTTGATTTTTCTCTTCACTAGTCCGGCAATGGGCACGAGTACCGAGGACGGCCAGATCGTCGTCTCGTTGCAGTGGGTGCGGCCCAGTGAGGAGGTGCTCGCCGACTTTGGTTGGCCAGGGGTCGACTTTGAAGACCAAGGCTGGGTCCGCAAGCGGCCTGTCGAGTCTGGTCTCCGGGGCCTGCCGCCAACCGACCGAATCTTGTTCTACGGGATATTCGACCTCAGTGCAGAATCCATCGTCTTGTCGCGGAGACCTGAGCAGCCTGAGGAGCTCCTGTGGACGCTTCCACAACGCGAACTCCCCGACTCTCGCGTTTCCTGGATCAATGCGCTGGACGCCGATGGCGAAGAAGTCTTCTACTTTGACTCCGACAACGACGAGGATTTCGCGGACGAGGAGCCAGTCTATCCCAAGGACTATAGCCCCCTTAGGAGATTAATCGGGTACGTGTTCGACTGGATGCCTTATGGAATTCACGCAGAGTCGAAAGTCCACTTTGAATACACCGACGGCGAGCAAGTAAAAGAGAAGACCGTACCCGTCGCAGTGGTCAAGTTCGAGCAGTATTCTAAAAAAAGGCATCCCGACAATCCCAAGTTCAGGGGACAGGTGTTCGACATGCGGGTGGGGTCGGTCGAACTAAACGGCGAGGAAATCGGACTAGCGGTAGTACCAAGCGGCGACGCGGCCACCTATCACTACAGACGCAATCGCATCATTTGGGATCTGAACAAGGATGGGATTTTTGAAAATGAAACCGAATCCCGCGAATGCTACCGGGCCAATAATCCCTTCAGCATCCTCGGCAGATCACTTCAGGTCAAGATGGTCAGTTCGTCCGGGGATGAGATCGTGCTGGTTCCGGCCGACGTGGAAGTCCCCCCCAAGATCGAGATAACAGAAGGTGAACCCGCGCCCGAATTCGCGGTTGTGGACGTCCACGGCGACACGCTCCGCCTCGCTGACTTCCGGGGACGCCACGTTCTGCTCGACTTCTGGTTCACGACCTGCGGGCCGTGCATAGAGGATACGCCAAAGCTAGTGGATATATACCGTGCGAAGCAAGCACGCGGCCTTGAAATCATCGGCATCAGCGTCGATAAGAGCCGCGAGGCGGTGCTCCGCTATGTCGAGAAGAACGGGATCGAATGGCCCCAGGTAATCGAAGTCGAAAATGAGACCAAGCCAACGGAGATATACCACATAAGCGGGTTCCCCTCGTACGTCTGGATTGGCCCCGATGGCGTCGTAATCAACCCAGAGCTAAAAAACCATCTGAACAACCTGTACAACGCTTTTTGACGAGACAATGTTCGATTTCATCTACGCCAAAGAGTCCATCCCTGAGAAAGGAGCGAGGGACATGAAAACCTTAGCATCGCTGCTGTTAGTCGCATACCTGTCGGCCGCGGCAGCCGACTCAGCGGAGGTCTCCTACGAGGTACACTTCACCGACGAAGAGATGACCTTGGACGGCCGCGCCGATGAGCAGAGTTGGAGCTTGGCCCCAACTATCGAACTGACAGATAGGGCCTACCCCACCCTAGAGCCGATTAGCCCTGCAAGCACGAGGGTGAGAGCCTTGTGGAACGAACAAGGACTCTTGGTCTTGTACCAGTGCCAAGACCAGAACATTTTGGCAACGGTTACCAAGCGGGACAGTTCCGTGTACAAAGACGATGACGTGGAATTGTTTCTCGACCCGGACATGGACGGCACCCACTATGTCCAACTGGCCATCAACGCGCTGAATACGCAGATGGATGTCCTCAAAACCGAGATAGACAACAAGCCCACTTTCTCCAACTGGGATTCCGGCACTGAAAGCGCGGTCGTCGTAGTGGGCAGCTTGGAAAATGGAGCTGACCGGGACGAGTCGTGGACGGTGGAACTCTTCTTTCCTTGGAGCAGTATGGGCCAAGAGGCACTGGAACTAAGTCGGTTCTACAAGGTGAAAGAAAGGGATGTGTTGGGCGGCTTATCGGTTCCGCCAAAGGTCGGGGACAGGTGGAAGGCCAACTTCAACCGCTTTGATCACGGCCGGGGCGAGGTCAGACGCGCTAATCTCAGTTGGGGGACGATACGCTACAAAGAAGGAGATATAGTCAGTGGGTGGGGAGTCTCGCCCACTTCGGGTTCTTTGCACGACCCGACGCATTGGGGCGTGCTGGTCTTCGTCAAGTGAGGCACTTCGTCGGCGAGAACATCGCGGAATCGAGTGGGAAGGAGAATAGAAACCATGCTGCGCAATAACCTGATCATCGCTTGGCGCAATTTGATGCGCCATCGTCTGCACACGGTCATCAACCTCGCGGGACTGAGCTTGGGCATGGCGTTTTGCCTGCTCGCGTGGCGCTTTGCCTCTCAGGAGTGGTCGTTTGATCGCTTCCACAGCAAAGCGGACCGGATCTATCGCGTTTATGTCGAGGCTATGGGGACGGAGGAGGGGCTGATGCGCATAGCTGACGTGATTGAATTTGCTTTCGCTCCTGAGTTGGAAGTCCTCTCTCCGCACGTGGAGCGCACGGTACGTCTCAGCGCGGGGCATGGGAGCGATAGAGAGGATCGCGTTGTGCGAATTACCTTTGAAGGAAACTCGGGCGACGAGGAATTTCTCCTCGTCGATCCCGCGTTTTTCGAAGTCTTCGACTTCCCGCTCATGCGAGGCAATGCCTCCACGGCGCTGGTAGAGCGCAATTCCGTCGTCTTGAGTTACGAAATGGCTCAACGCCTGTTCGGCGATGTCGACCCAGTAGGCCAGAGCTTGACGATCGCTGCGAGGAGGGGGTCTAATGTCGAAGACTTCACCATCACCGGAGTAGCGGCACCGGTTCCGCGCACGTCATCGATTCAGTTCAACATGCTGCTACCCTTTGACAACACGGAGTTCATCTTCCGCGATCCCCCAGACGCGTGGGAAGGCTCGTGCAACGCATACGTCCTACTCGCGTCCGACGCGGATCCGGCCGACGTAACGCCGGCCTTCGTGCAACTCACACAGAACATGATCCAAAGCGATGGACAAGAGATACCAGAGGACCTCCCGGAGGATTTTTCTCTATTTCGGCTGCAGCCGCTGACCGAGCTGCGCTCGGATACCAGCCTGACGCAATGGAGCGGGCACGTGGTGGAGCCGAGGGATCCGTATGTCTCGTACGTGCTCGTCAGTATCGCCTTGGCGGTCTTGTTAATGGGGTGCATCAACTTCGTCAATCTGGCGATCGGTCGAGCCTCGCTGCGGGCGGCAGAGGTTGGTGTGCGCAAGACAGTGGGTGCAGGAAATGGCCAGTTGATGCGTCAGTTCATTGTCGAGGCAGCAGTGCTCTCTGTCTTTGGATTAGGCACCGGGTGTGTGTTGGCAGAGCTGGTACTGCCAGCGTTCAACGCCATCTTCTCGCAGGAGCTGTCGCTCGGTTTAGGCGAGCCGAGTATGATGGGTGCATTAGTGGCATTGCTGTTGCTCGTTAGCCTAGGTGCAGGCTGGTATCCGGCGTTCGTGCTGTCCCGTCTGGAGCCTCTGAACGCGATTCGGCGCAACGTGTCCATGGTCGGCATCACTCGGTTTAGCCGCGTACTCGTGGGTGTGCAGTTGGCCATTTCTGTAGGGTTGATTACTTGCACCTTGGTCATGTATCACCAGCTAGAACACCTCATGACTCGACACGAGTTTGAGCAGGATCGCATCGTCGCGGTGCATACGGATATCCTCCGCGACAGCAATCCCAAACATCCCGCGCTCGTGGAGGCCTTTTTACGACACCATCGCATCGCCTCGGTGGCCAAGGTGGCTGACGATTTCCTGGAAAGTCCTTCCCGGTCTGACTATCGAGCCATGACTGAGAGCGGTCGGGAGACGCAAGTTCGTCCTTACACTGTAGATCACAACTTCGTGGAGACCATGAGCCTAGAACTGATAGGTGGACGGGACTTCTCGCTGGCGCAGGGGGACAAGGATAATCTCGCACTGATTTCCGAGAGTGTGGCCGAACAGCTCGGACTCGCTGACCCGATTGGTGAGACGATCAAAGTAGGGCGGATGTCGAGCAGAAAGGGGTTCAGGCCGGTGTTTGGGGCGCGTGATGGGGCGCGCATCATCGGTGTAGTCAAGGACTTCACCTTCGAGTCAGGGTACGAAGATGTCCCCCCAAGCTTGCTGCTGCTCAATCCCATCTTAGGACCGACACTCCATGAAGTTGATCTCATGTTCGTCCGCGTAAAGCCAGGAGATATGCAGGAGGTCATCCAACACATGCGGGAAGCATGGGACAGCATCGTTGGCTACTCCGACTTCCACTTCTCCTTCCTGCAGCAGAATCTGGAGGCGGCCTATCGCGATGAGCTGCGCTGGCGTCGGCTCATCACGTGGGCTGCGGTCGGCGCGGTGTTCATCTCCGCTCTCGGTGCCTTTGCGCTCACCGCTCTCGCTGCGGGTCGCCGCACCAAGGAGATTGGCATTCGCAAAGCCCTCGGTTCCAGCGTCTTTGGCATCACCGCGATGATGGCCCGCGAGTTTGCCTACCTCGCTCTGATTGGGTCGCTTGCGGCGTGGCCTCTGTCGTGGTGGTGGATGCGCGACTGGCTGAATGGCTTCGCGTTCCGCATTGACTTGGCGGCGTGGCATTTTGCCGCGGGTGCTGCGATTGCGCTCGTCGCGGTTTTGCTCAGTTCCGGCCATCAGGCGTATAAAGCTGCCAAGGCCGATCCCGTGGAAGCCCTGCGCTACGAGTAGTGAACAACGATCGTTAATTCCCTACAAATCACACTGATTTAAAGAGAAAAGGAAGATACCAATCATGCTAAAGAGTCTGCTCCAAAATGCAGGGGTCATGTCGTTTTTTATCGTCTGTCTTATCGGGCTCGTGTTCAGCATTGGCGTCGGCGCGGAGCCGCTGGTGGAGGGCCGGATACGCCTATCGTCTGGGTTGCCAGCCGCCGGGGTGCAGGTGCGGCTGTTCGACTTGAGCGACCTGCGCCAGTCGGTCGGCACGACGACGGATGCGACCGGCTATTTTGCATTTTCGCTGCAAGCACTGTCTGGGGGAAGGAACGCGGCGCTGCCGGCCGACTTTGCCTTGGGGCAGAATTATCCCAATCCGTTCAATCCTTCTACGATCATTCCCTATCAACTGCCGGCGGCTGGCCACGTGCGGCTGGAAGTATTCAATATGCTGGGGCAGCGCTTGATCCGGTTAGTCGATGGCGAACGGTCGGCGGGTGTGCACACGGCGCGGTGGGATGGCACGGATGCGGCCGGGCGTTCGGTCGGGGCGGGGGTGTATATCTACCGGCTCAGCAGCGGGGGGATGACGGTGAGTCGGCGGATGGTGCTGATTGACGGGCAGGCCGGGGTCCGCAGCGGCGTGTCGAGTAGGCCCTATACGGCAGTGGCGGTCCAAGAAGATCAGACGTATGGGTTGGCCGTTTGGGGCTCGGATATGGTCGCCTACGTGGATCCTGCCTTCCAGGTTCGAGATGGGATGGCTCCGGTAGATATCGTCGTGGAAGGGCGCAGTCTGTCCGGTCGGCGGAAGGTGGCCGCAGGTGGTCTCTTAGGGGATGTCAACGGCGATGGTCGCGTCGATATTGTCGATGCGCTGTTCGTGGCGATGTATAGCGTCGATCCTTCGACTTTGGCGGCTCATATTCCCAACATTGCTCTCGGCGATGTGGATGCTGATGGCGACATCGACTTTACCGACGCCTATCTGATAGGGACGTATAGCGTCAATCCGTTGGATCCGACATTGCCAACGGGGATCGGCCAAGCCTTATCTGATCCTGAATTTCTGACTCCTGAGGCAGCTCGTAGTGCGCTAGATGATCGAGGGATTGCGTATACGCCGGCATCCTTTTTGGAGCGCATCCGAGCGGGGGATGTATCTGCGGTACGGCTGTTTATTGCGGCTGGGATGGACATCCACACCCGCGATGACGAGGGCAGGACGGCCTTGAGCGTG
The DNA here is from genome assembly GCA_026706505.1 of Gemmatimonadota bacterium. Next base: position 665 of record JAPOYQ010000299.1, on the reverse strand, counting down.
GCTGCTTGGGAAGGCCATGTGGGGGTCGTACGCATCTTAGTAGAACGGTGGGTAGCGGAAGCAGGCGCGCAGGCCCAAGATGACGACGGCACTACGGTCTTAATGTGGGTGGCCTTGGGGGGTGATGTGGAGATGGCTCGGCTTTTGCTCGACAAGGGTGCCGACCTCCACGCCCAAAATAACTCCGGCATTACGGTTTTGATGCATGCCGCTCGGGGAGGCGATGTGGAGGTGGTGCGCTTCTTGCTCGACAAGGGTGCTGACCTTAACGCTCAAGATGCTTCCGACCAGTCGGCCTTGATGTGGGCGGCTTTTAGGGGCGATGTGGAAGTGGTGCGGCTTTTGCTTGAAAACAGCGCTGACCTTAACGCTCAAGATGACGGCGGTAGGCCGGTCTTGATGTATGCCGCTTTTGGGGGCGATGCTGAGGTGGTGCGTCTTTTGCTCGAAAACAGTGCTGACATTCACGCCCGCGATGACGACGGCACTACGGCCTTGATGTATGCCGCTTGGGGGGGCGCTGTGGAAGTGGTGCGTCTCTTGCTTGAAAACGGCGCCGACGTTAACGCCCAAGATGACGAGGGCGCTACGGCCTTGATAGAAGCCGCTGATGAGGGCCATGTGGAAGTGGTGCGTCTCTTGCTTGAAAACGGCGCCGACGTTAA
>JAPOYQ010000512.1 GCA_026706505.1 Gemmatimonadota bacterium | reverse complement strand
GGCGGCACTGAGTGCCTTTATCTTGGCCTCGCGCCTCAACTCCGGGCAGCCGAATGCCGGCCTAGGGTTTGAGTTGCAGGTGATCGCCGCGGTGATTTTGGGCGGCATCAGCCTGACGGGCGGCGTGGGTACGCTCGGCGGTGCTTTTATCGGCATCCTGATTCTGACGGTGCTCTCCAACGGCTTGGTGCTGTTGAACGTGTCGTCCTTCTACCACGACATTGCGCGCGGCGCAGTAATTATCCTCGCCGTGTATCTGGACACCCGGCGCAAGCAAAGCCTCTTGCGGCGGCTGCTCGCCCCTCCGACATGACGCCGCTACTGTCCCTAGAAGACATCCACAAGCGCTTCCCCGGCGTCTATGCGCTCAAGGGCGTTGACTTTGCAGTGCTGCCAGGAGAAGTCCACGCGCTGGTCGGCGAAAACGGCGCGGGCAAGAGCACCTTGATCAAAATTGCGGCTGGCGTGTACCACCGCGACCAGGGCCACTACCAGATCGCGGGTCGTCCCGTAGATATCCGCCATCCGCGCCAAGCCATAGACCACGGCCTTGCGGTCGTTTACCAAGAGTTAGAGTTAGTCCCCTCGCTGTCAGTCGCCGAGAATCTGTTCTTCGGTCGCTTACCGCACGGGCGCGGTGGGCGCGTCCAGTGGAATGCGCTCTACGCTGCTTCGGCAACGCTATTGGACGAGGTCGGGCTAGCGGTCGATCCGCAGACCAAGGTCGGCCACCTCGGCGTGGCCGCGCAGCAATTGGTCGAGATCGCGCGGGCGCTGGCGTGCGACGCCCAAGTAATCATCATGGACGAGCCAACCTCGGCCCTGAGTACGCGCGAGATCGACAAGCTCTTTGCGCTCATCGCCCGGCTCAAGGCGGGGGGCGTCGGCGTGGTCTATGTATCGCACAAGCTCGCCGAAGTCATGACCTTGGCCGACCGGGTAACGGTCTTGCGCGACGGAGAGCGCGTCGCCTGCGAACAGGCCGCCGACCTCGACGAAGAGCAGCTTATCGCCCTGATGGTCGGGCGGGAGTTGGGGCAGGGTTTTCCCGCGGCCGACCGTACACCGGGGCCGTGTGCGCTAGAAGTGGAGGGGTTGACCACAGACCGGGTGCAGGATATTTCCTTCCGGGTGTGCGCTGGGGAAATCGTCGGGTTTTCCGGTCTGATGGGCGCGGGACGGACGGAACTAGCGCGAGCCGTGATGGGCGCAGATCGCCGCCGCGCCGGAACCATTACCATCGACGGAGTCGCCGTACCGGCGAACGCGCCGCCGCAGGCACGCACCCTCGGGTTAGGACTAGTGCCAGAGGATCGCCGGGCCGACGGCCTTTTCGCGCAGCAGAGCGTGCGCGCAAACGCGAGCGTCGCGGCCTTAGAGCAATTCTGCCGTGCCGGCCACGTGCAGGTAGGAGTGGAGCGGCAGCAAGTCGGCGCACTCGTCGCGCGCCTGCGCCTGCGTCCCCCCGACCAAGAGCAGACCATCGCGCGGCTCAGCGGCGGCAATCAGCAAAAGGCACTGCTGGCCCGCTGGCTGCTCAAGGAAAACTTGCGAGTGCTGCTCGTCGACGAGCCGACCCGAGGAATCGATGTCGGTGCCAAAGCCGAGATTTATCAATTGCTAGACGGGCTGGCGCGTCAAGGACTGGCAATCGTGGTCCTCTCCTCGGAAATGCCCGAAATTCTGGGGTTGTGCGACCGGGTGTACGTGATGCGCGAGGGACGGATCGCCGCTGAATATGAACGAACCGAGGCCACGCCGGAAAAACTTTTGGCCAGCGCCCTACCCATGTAGGGGCGTCCCTTGTGGACGCCCTTGCTTTAGGGCTTGGGCAACCACGAGGGTTGCCCCTACAATCCGGGTGCGGCATCCCGCCTGCGCCCCTAACCACTGAGAGGTGCAACGTGAAAATCCTAATCACCGGCGGCACTGGCCGCGTCGGAGCCAACTTGGCCAGAGCTTTGCTCGACAAAGGGCACGACATCCGCTCGTTTGTCTATCCCGGCGACCAAAGCCGCGCCCACAAGCTCGACGACTTTGACCGCGTCGAGACCATCGAAGGCGATTTGCGCAATCTCGCCGATGTGCGCCGCGCCGTCGAAGGAGTCGATGCGGTGTACCACATCGCCGCGGCCTTTGGCGGCCCCTTCGACAACCGCGAATACCTCGAAATCAACGGCATGGGCACCATCAACGTGCTGGAGTCCATCCGCGAGCTGACGCCCAATCTGCACCGCTTGGTCTATGCTTCCACCGAGGCGATTTACTGGGAGAATCCCTACAACGGCCGCTGCTTTGAAGAGCCAATCCGCGAAGACCAAGTCGCCCGCTACCAGACGATGCCCTACTTCCTGACCAAGTGGATCGGCGAGGAACTGGTGATGAGCTATCACTTGCAGTTCGGGCTGCCGTCGGTGACCACGCGCTTTGCCACGATTATTGAGCCGGGAGAATTCCTCGACGAAAACGGCTTACCGCATCTGTTCCTGTTCGGGCCGGTTTACGAGCAGTTCAAGGACCGAGAGGGAGCCGAGGAGCTCAAGGCGCTGTGGACGGGCGAAGAGCAATTCTTGCTATCGCGCAATCCAGACGGGCGGCCCTATCGGCAGGTGTATGCCGACGTGCGCGACATCGTCCAAGGGCTGGTGTTGGCGCTGGAGCGGGACGAGGCCGTGGGCGAGGTGTTTAATCTCGGCGGGGCCGCGCTGTTCGATTGGAGCGAGGCCGTGCCCTATCTCGCCGAGCGCTTTGGTCTAGGCTACGCCGATGCGCGGCGGCCGGACTGGAACTACTTCGAGTTGGATTTGACGAACATCAAGGCAAAGTTGGGATTTGAACCCAAGCACGACTTGGCGAGCATACTCGACGCGGCTGAGGCCATGCGGCGCGGGGAGGACGTGGGGATTATCCCGACGGGCGTGCGCTTTGGCTAACGTAGTGGTGCGAAGGAGATCCCCATGATCGAAGGACACCAAGTACTAGCCGACCGCGGCGCTGTGTCCGCCCAGCAACCAGCCGCAGCGCTCATTGGCGCGCACATATTGGCCCAAGGAGGCAACGCCATGGATGCGGCCGCAGCCACCAGTTTGGCCTGCTGCATGTTAGCCCCCCAATCCAACGGCATCGGCGGCTACATGTCGGCAGCGGTTGTTCTGGAAGGCTCCACCGGCCGCGTCTGGTCGCTCGACGCCAATGCCGTAGCTCCAGCCGCAGCCCACGAACACATGTACGACATTCTGCCAGCCCGCCGCGACAATATGTGCACCAACGAAAAGGAATACGCCTGTAGCGTAGGCGATGATGCCAACGTGTACGGCCCCCAGTCCGTAGCCGTCCCCGGCCAAATGGCTGGCATGGGCTTTTTGCACGAGCGCTGGGGACGGTTGCCTTGGGCCGCGATTGTCGCCCCGGCCCAAGGGCTGCTCGCCGACGGCTTTCCCTACGGCCCGGCCCTGGCCAATACCATCCGCAACCAAGAAGCTATACTGCGCCGCTTCCCCGCAACGTTTAGCCACCTCGCACCGCAAGGCGAGTTGCCCAGCCCCGACGACATTTGGCATCGCCCCGATATGGAGCGCACGCTAGCGCGTTTGGCCCAAGCCGGTTGGCGCGACTTTTACCACGGCGAATTGGGCCGCACCATCGGCGATTACGTCCAAGCTAGCGGCGGTGCCCTCACCCGCGAGGATATGGCCGCTTTTGCGCCGCGCCTGACCGAGCCGTACCAAATCACCTACCGCGACGTGCCGGTGTACGGACCAATTTTGCCCAACGGCTGCCTCTCCGCCCTACAGATTCTGCACATGCTGGAATGCTTCCCCGTGGTATCTGACGACCAAGCCCAGTACTGGCACCAGCTAGCCGAGGTCGTCAAACAGGCTTGGCGCGACCGCCTGCGCTACGTCGGCGACCCCGATTTCGTCGATGTGCCAGTCGAGCGCTTGCTGAGCAAGGACTACGCCGCCGGCCGCGTCGAAGCTCTGCAACAATTTCCCGAGCGGGTCGATCAGCAAGTGTACGAAGCCTCGGGGCCAGCCGTCGCCGAAACCCTGCACGTATCGGCCGCAGACGCCGAGGGCAATCTCGTCGGCATCACCATAACCCAAGGCGGGGCCTTTGGCTCCTGTCTCACGGTACCGGGCACGGGCATTATCCTAGGCCACGGCATGTGCCGTTTGGATCCCCGTCCCGGCCGGGCCAATTCTGTAGCTGCGCACAAGCGTCCGCTCAACAACGTGGTCCCCATGATCTTGCGCCTGCCCCAGCGCGACGTGGCCATTGGTCTGCCCGGCGGTCGCCGCATCATCAGCGTCGGGGCCCAACTCGGCCAACGCATTATCGACTTCAACGCCACCGCCTTGGGAGCAGCCACAGCCCCCCGACTCAACGCCGAAGCCCAAGAACCCCTCGAACTAAAGCGCGGCATCGACCCAGCGATTGTGCAAACCCTAAGAGAAATGGGCCACCGAGTGCAGGTAGTTCAAGGAGTAGCCGGCGGCGCTCACGGTGCCGAAGTGCTCAAAAGCGAGGGCAAAGTGCGCGCTGGGGGCAATGGCTGGGCCGCGGGCGTATAGGTCGTCCTTGGGTGATTTTCACCCGCCTCACGGGTGATTTTCACCCACGTCACGGGTGATTTTCACCCACGTCACGGGTGATTTTCACCCACATCATGGGTATCTGAAGGCTATTGCCTGAATACGACGGAGGAGAAAAATGAAAATTACTGATTTGCAAGTGATGCGGATAGGGTCGGAAGGTACCAACAATTGGATGTTTGTCAAAATCGAGACCGACGCCGGTATTCACGGCTGGGGCGAAGCCAGTTTGCAATACAAAGACGACGCCTTAATCGGCGAGTTTACCGCGTTCAAGCGTTTTCTAATTGGCAAAAATCCGTTTGAGATCGAGCGGATCTGGACTTCGCTGTATCGGCGCGTGACATGGTCGGGTGGCCCGGTGACGACGAGTGCGATCAGTGCGATTGATCTGGCGTTATGGGATATTAAAGGTAAAGCACTAGGCGTCCCGGTGTATGAACTGTTAGGAGGAAAATCACACGACAAAATTCGCATGTACGCCAATGGCTGGCCGAGAAAGAACAACACACCTGAAGGGATTGCCGAGGGTGTAAAACGGGTAGTAGATCAAGGCTATGAGGGGTTGAAGTTTTACCCTTTTAGAGGCGAGCAGGTGGCAAAGATCGATCGAATTCAGCACGGCGTCGCCTTGGTGGAAGCGGCGCGCGAAGCAGCGGGGTCGCAAATTGAAATAGGAATTGACATTCGCGCACGCTTGAATATATGGAGCGCACGACGAGTGGCACAGGAATTGGAGCCTTATAACATTGCGTGGATGGAAGAGCCGATTTTGTGGGACAACCCAGAAGCGCTAGCGCAATTTGCCCGCGAAGTAAATGTGCCAATTGCGACGGGTGAACAGCTATACACTCGCTGGGAATTTCGCGCACTGTTGGAGCTGAACGCGGTCGGAATTATTCAGCCGGATATCTGTCATGCGGGCGGGATCACTGAATTGAAGAAAATTGCCGCAATGGCTGAGACGTATTACGTGACAGTCGCACCACACAATTCCAATGGGCCGATTTCAACAATCGCCAGCTTGCATTTGGATATGTGCGTTCACAACAGTTTGATGCAGGAAATTTTTGTGTCGTCCATTGATCTCTACAATGAGGTACTTACGCAACCGATTGAAGTAATCGATGGACATTGTGTGCCACCAGCAGGACCGGGTTGGGGCGTAGAGTTACGCGAGGATGTTATGGAGCAACATCCGCCGAAGCTGTTTACGCCGGTTGAGTCTGAACCGTATGTGGAATTTTAGTTTATAATGATAGCCGGTAATTTACCTTAATAAAGAAAATATCCGAACCATCGTCTAGAAAACTCTCACCTATATTCCTCAGTGGGCGGAAGGAAGGATCTGCAGAGAACGCACTGTTCGCTTGGGACCACACCAAGAATAAGGTACTTCCCGGACGATATTCCCAACGCAGTACCATATTACTCTGCAGTGAACGGTGGCGAAAATCGGGATTGTAGTCCAACTCTGTATATGGGGTAAACATATACGAATCCGGTCTCGCTAGTTCTTTGAAATGTTTGTAGGCACCAACCGCCAGAAACGGCTGCAAATAGAGCTCTAGGCTCAGATCCCGGCTAAAGATCACATTGAGTCGGGTAGTCAGATCTAGGGTCTTGCTATTCAGTGTTCCGTATACGAAGTGTTCAACTATGCCATCCCTATCCACGTCTATATTCCCAACCCACTGTGCATCATCGAAACCCCAATGATAGTGTGGCTGAAAGTAACACTCTATATGATAAGCTGGTTTAATTTCTACTCCCAATGCCATCGCGCGCCAAGAACTACCTTCCGTGTCGTTCCCCCAAGAAAAGCCGAGTTGGCTACTTATGGCTCGCCGATCGTCGCTTGTGATACTAAGATCAAAAGCTGTTCTAGCGGGCCGTACGATGAGCGGTCCACCCCGGGTATCTAGATCGTCCTGAGTGCGGAAATTATGGTTAATTGCTCCATAGATGTCCCAATAATTACTGAACTGATGCCGAGTGCTCAAGCCGATGCCGTTTGCCAGTACCACGTCATCAAAGTTCCGACGCCTCCACTGATTGATGTTCAGTCTGTTCCAACGGAAAAGATTCCAAGGGCGATCCTTGCGAAGCTGGAGTTGAAATCGAGTTTCGTAGTAATTGTTCCGCCATAGAAAACCCAGATCATTGATTTCGAAATCTCTTGAATAGGCTTTCCAATGGAATCCTCCTTGTAGCCAGCCGCTCCGCTTGCCCACAGCCATCTCGCTGCCCCACCCCCTCTTCTGATCCGCTGCCGCTCCGGCTTGGCTACTGGCGATCTGTCCCGAGAAGTCGTATTCGTTCTGCCCCGAACGCAGCCACCAGTCTACACTCCCAGAGTAAGCGTCTGCAGCCTTGTGTCGGTTAAGACTCGTACCTGTCAGGCCGATGTGAGAGTTGCCTTGCAAAAGATCCTGCTGTACTCGGCCAACCAAGATATGCGAGCGCGGCTCAAGAAGAAAATCACGACGTTTTGATTCTTCCCCTACACTCTCCAGAGATACATACTCTCTAGCCGTAAGTGCTTCCATTAACCCAAAGCTCGTCTTGCCGGCCGTCTTGCCCACTATTTTAACTGCTCCTAAAATGGTGGTAAAATCTGGCCGGTCCACCATCCGGAAGCCACTGGGGATGCTATTGAAGCTGGGCTGCTTGCCAATGCGACGGGAATAGAAAAGCTGGATAGGCGTCCGGAAATTCTCAGCCCCATCTACGAAAAAGGGGCGCCGCTCCTCGAAGAAGGTCTCAAAGACTGAAAGGTTTAGCACGGCCGGATCGGCCTCCACCTGCCCGAAGTCTGGATTGACTGTGGCGTTAAGAGAGAGGCCCGAGGTCAGTCCGTAGCGCATATTAACCCCCAGATTGCTGAAGAGATCGCGGCTAGCGGATCCATTGTCGGAGATAATGGTGGATCGGCCAACGATATAAGGCATAATCTCCAAGGGTTTAGGGGGAATAATCTGCTCAATACCTTCAAGATGGCCAAAGTGCGATGGCCAACCGCTTTGCTCAAGCGGAACCATACGCCAATACACATCCTCTTTTTTTCGACTTATATAGCGAATTACATTGACGCCCCAAGTGTATTTCTCCTGAGGGCTGAAGCGGAGCGTTTGGTAGGGAATCTTGTACTCTACACACCACCCGTTCTCATGCCTGCTTTGACGCGCTTGCCAGACCCCATCCCAGGCACCGTCCCAACCACCTCCATCATCGTAATTATAGCCATCTGTCAGGGAGCCGCCAGCGTGTACATGGAACACGAAGTTTGTCTGATGATCATGGTGGGCATCAATGGCAATCTGGACGAAATCTGCTTCTGGAAACTGATCTCGGCGAGCAAGACGAGCCACGATGTGCTCTGGCTGGCGATCAAAGGCCATAACACCGACGTAAAGCGCTTTGTCGTCATAGGCAAATTGTACTGTCGTCGACTCGGTGGCAGCCTGTCCCGTATCGGGTCGTCGCTGAGTAAATCCTGTAAAGACAGGGGCTTGCTGCCAGATTAAATCGTCTAGGTGGCCGTCGATCTTAGGTGGAGTAGAATGGATCCGGATGGCTCTTAGAGTCTTGCCCGTGACTTCCCCATCTTCTACGTGACCCCAGAGAGGATTTCCCCCATCGACAATGGCAATAATTATTAAGATCCTCCATAAACGCATCATGTTAAGTCTCCTCACTCATCAAAGGACTGACCGACCTCAACCAATCCTCCCATCGACGTGCCAGATCCACTCGCGCATCGCGGCGCGCGTCCGAGTAATACGGCTGTCCGTGCACGTAATAAGGGGGCCTTTCCGGCAGGCGATGTCCTGTTATTGCTTCTAATACATCTCTTCGGGCCGCGAAGTTGGATATTCGACCCATGCGGGCGTCCTCTTCAAGACCGGAGACGATTTCTTCGGCGAAACGCGGAAGAGCCGTTCTTCTGGCAAGGTTAAAGGATACATAACGAACATCCAGGCTCGGGTCATTAAAGAGAACACTGAGAGATGCGCTACATTCAGACCACAAAGTTGGACAATTCTGTAGCAAGTACACCGCCGCCGACCGGACAATGGGCGCAACGTCCCGAAACCCTTCCTTGATGTAGTCCGGATTCACTTCGGACGTTTTGCTTGCTAGGGCACACAAGGTAGCGGCACGAACCTCAGATTTCGGGTGGTTTAAACACTCACTGATTGGTTGCAGAGCCTCGTCTGGGAATGGATTACCAACAAAAGAAAGGATGACATCTCTTACTTGGTCAGAATCGCCAGCACTAAGTTGATCCATCCGGTATTTGACCGAACGTTTCCGCCACTCCGACCAGGTTTGGTAGGGGCTCGTTACCGGCTCGGGAGGATGCTCCGTCGCTTCCATCGCTAAAGCACCTTCGACTGAAACCAGCCCGGCGCGTAGGTTAGACCACTGTGGACGCTTTATCGACGAAGCGATGAGGGCCGTTTTCATGTCCAAGGCTGTCCAATTAGGATGCGCCTGCCACACACAGGCTGCGGCTCCAAGAGCGATCGGCCCCGAGAACGATGTACCAAGTGTGCGGGCATAGCGCCGTGGGAGATTGACTATCTCGTCATAGGAGTGGTATCCGCTCTCTTCGTCGGTGCCATTCGGGCGGCCGATGTTCGCCGCAGGCGGCAGCATCGC
>JAPOYQ010000625.1 GCA_026706505.1 Gemmatimonadota bacterium | reverse complement strand
CGCATGACGAAATGTCATCTCGCCATCACGCAAAGAGTCTCGTATCGTTTTTTCTTTAGGCCTCATATACCACAGAACCCTTCACACTCTTCCTGCATGGCGTCGCTATAGCCGACTGATGCGCTGCACTCCACCTCTGACAAGGGTTTGCGGTGATGGTAATGGTGGTGTGGTTCCAAGCGGCGTCGAAAATTGTGCCCAGTCCTATTGTGTACTGTGCGCCAGTTGAATGCGCCTGAGCAGATCGTCGGCGATTGAGCCGATTTCGGAAAACGGCAATACTCCGATTTCTTGGGATGCAGCCAAGTTGCTAAACCGTCGTAGTGCGGTATTCAGCGTATCGGCGGTTCGGAGCGGCGTGTCTGTGTACTCTCGGAAGTGCTTAGCCAAACTGTTGATGAGAGCGGCTTGGACGTCCGCAGAACCGAAAACGGAACCGCGAGATACTATCATCGTCACCAAGTTTTCCCAATACTGCTGGCCCCGGCGGACGACTTCCAGTAGCGTTGCCCTGTCTTCGACAGCGTTGCCGCGTTTTAAGATGCTGGCGACAATTCGCTCTCGCCACCAACCGCGTCCGAAGGTCGGATTCACAAAAACACTGCGGTTGCCCCTAGCGGCAGGCAGGCCTCCCATGCGCCGGAATACGGTTCTGACGCAGTCGTCAACCCCCTTATTGCCAACTTCGCCTCCGGCTAGAGCCAATGCACGGTCTATGCGTTCTTCGCCGGTCTCGGTGATTCCGCCGTTGGCGGCGAGCCAAGTAGCTTCGGGTATTTTGCCCTCTCGGATGTGTTCCAAGGTTACGCTAGCCCAGAACGAGACCCGGCAGGCCGTTCGGGGTGGCGTGTTGCGCCAGAGGTCGTACATCCGGGCTTCTTGATCTTCCGTAGGTTCCTTAAACGACGATTCGGTCAACGCGCCATCGAATATAGGCAACTTCTGGCCGTCGTTGGTTTTGACCTTATCGTCGATCAAGTCCACGAACTCGTCGTTATCTTGCAGGGCTTCAAGGAACTCGCGCTGGCCAGTGCTGCCTTTGACTTTGAGCAAGGTTTTTTGCAGTTGCAAGTACTGGTCCACGTCCAGTTCCCGGTAGCCCATACTGGTCGTCATGGTTACGCGCCCTCCATTGGCAGCGAGTGGGGATACAGCTCGGTGGCTGTCAGCTCCGGCTGGAAATTTTCATCAGACCAGTGACGGAGTCCTTTCTGCTCGAGTAGGCCGGCGAGACCGACGAGGTTTGGGAAAGATTTCCAGCCTTCCTCATCGTCATCCGTGGACCATTCCCTTTGCAGGATACTGAGTGCGGCGGATACGATATGCACCATTATATTTTCGCCAGCTAGTTCGTTTCTGCGATGCTTCAAGTGCTGGTACAGGTCGGGTGCCAAGTGGACTTTGAACTTAAAATCGTCCCCATGGCTGTCTTGTACCTTGAACCGTCCGTGGGCAAGGCTGTCGTCCAAGTTGAAGTCTAGTATCCCGCCGATACCTGACTTGAACTTGAATGTGGGGCCGACCCCTATTCGCGCACCTTTGGGCAGAAGCAGTTCCCGGCCGTCCCAAATCTGGTTCAGCCCGTCGGATGCAGCAACAGCAGTGTGCTGAATGCTTTCGCGGGCCACAATCATCGGCGTGAACATGGGGTACTCGCCGAGGTCGTCCTGTTGCCAAGCAATCAACTGCTTCGGCGTATCGGACTTGTGGAGCGTCCGATACATAGAGCGGGGAGAGGCCACAGCGCAGACAAAATCCAGCTTGCCCTGTTGTAGCCACTGCTCAATCAGCACGGCACCATGCACTTTGTGCCGCAGTTCGAAGGATTTGCCGCGGTCTTTGTCCACGCAAGTGACCGTGTAGGCTCCGTTGGGGAAGCTGTCGTTACCCGCTTCCAGCACTGGCCAAGGGAAGGCCCGTCTGCAGGCACTGGGGTCGGACGACCTCACGCTAATTTCCGTCGTCGGCATCTTATACGTTCTCCGCGCCGTTGGGCGTTTGACGTGCAGGGGGTTCTGGGGGCGGGCGGTGCAGTTCCAACCGGAGTACGGGTCTATCAACTACGCTCGCCAGTTCCGGCGGTGCGTTGTATTCAACTCGTACCTCGTAGTCGGTGTCAGCGGCAATCCCATGGATTTTCACGAAGTGCCCGTTGTCGATAATTTCGGCTTTAGGAGACGGGCCGTGACCATCGGTCAGCGTGATTTGGAACGACTTTACAGACACATCCTCGTCCTGCCAAATCCGGTCGCAAGTGAAGTCGACATTTTCATCAACCCGGAGCATCAGCCGAGTTTCCGGGAAGTTGCTGCTGCTGCGGATTGACCCGATAAGCCTGCCGTTCCCATCAGGCACAACCGCAGACCGAAAGGGCAACGGGCGGGACGGTCGTTTGTCTTGGGGACGAGAGGGAGCGGGCGGGATTGGGACGGAATCGGGGGCAGGTTCAGGGGCGGGTTCGGGATCAGGTTCAGGGGCAGGTTCGGGGGCAGGATCAAATATCAACTGGGTACTGCTGCGGCGCGATACCGGAGTGGGGGTGCCCCAAAACGAAAAGCTTTCTCTTCCTTGCACGCCATCTCCCGTGTTGACCAGCAGAAAGTCGTCAACCGTGTATTCTTCGTTTCCGATTTCCGGTACTTGTTGGTTGATCCATTTTTTGATTTTCGTCAGATCCTGTCGCAGGCTATCCTTCTCTTGGCTGGACAACAGATTGAGGGACAGATTGTCGTGCATCGGCCCTTCGGCTTTGCGGATGAGACGGTGCAGTTCGCCGCTGTCTTCCGCGTCAATTTCGATAACGGCGTGAAACGGTTCGCGAGAAGCAAAATCACCCCGTCTCAGTTCAGGTACGTCGTCCGTAATCCGCATACCGTTGCGAAACAGATCGATGCGGGGGTAGCCGTTGGGAGATGACAGAAGCAGACTGATTCGAGCGTATCCGTCGTGCACTTTGACACGCTGGGCTTCGCCATCGTCAAGGGCTTTCAGCGCGGAGTAGGCATTTTGCCCGGACGGACGCAGTTCCGCGAAAAGCGAACCTGCACGCGACACTCTGGTCCGGTCTTTATCTTGTTCGAGAATGCCCGGCAACGATTCGGCATCCAATCGCTGGGCTTTGCCATCTTCGCGTACTTCGATGACAAGTTTGCCTCGGTATATGGCGGCGGTGAAGTTGTAGGCGGCGACTTTGGACACAATGTCCCACAGCGGCGTCCCTCCATTCCTGAAGTTGTTAAACGCCAGCATCATCACTGCACTGCCGTGTCCCCATTCGTTATTGATTTCGTCGAGACGTTTGGCGACTACTCTCGGATGCTGCTGCAGGAATTCGTAAAGGTTGCCGTCAAGTCCATGTCTGAAATCCTTGATGAGGTAGCCTTCGCCATCGTTCAGTTGTTTCTTGCCGGGATGCGAGGCTAGGACAGCCTTGCCGCAGGCGATGCGGCTGCCGTCCCGCGTAATGCCGCCGTAGAGCATATACCGAATGTCGGAAAGTGCCATAGGCGCAAGGTGTCCAACTCCGTACGAGCCGGACATACTGTCCTGCTTTTCGCCAGCCCCGTCGCCCAGCAGCGCGTTCATCCGTTTGGCGTCAAGCCCTATGCCATTATCCATAACGGACAAAAGCTTGGCTTGCCCATTGCGGATCGCGTCTAGCCCGCTTTCGATGCGGTTGACTACTTCTTGGGCGGCGTCGGTTAGTTTCCTGCCGCCTTGCGTCCAGTGGGCGCGTGCTTTCGAGAAAGCACCGTTGTAGCCTTTGAGGTCGGGAACATTTCTAGGGCCGATTGGATCAACCTGAAAACGTACTTTGGCTTCAGGTTCGCCGCCTTCCGCCGCAGCGTCCAGTGAGTTCTGCAGGAGTTCCCGAATAATCTTTGCGGGAGGTGCTTCGTTGAATGACGCTGTGCTGAACGATGTGAAGCCTTTGGGGGACATCGTGCTTCCGAACTGCAATTTAGCCATTGGCTAACCTCTTCTTGTATGAACTTTCAATGCCCGGCGCAAGGACTCGCTGGCCGCGCTGATTTCATCTTCGGTAGTAAACCGCCCTAAGCTAATCCGCACTCCCGTGGCGGCTGTTTCGGAGTCGACGCCGAGAGCCATCAACACATGAGATGGCTCCGGCGACCCGGTAGCGCAGGCTGCCCCGGTGGATATGGCTACTTCGTCGGATACGGATTCCACCAGAAGCTCGCCCGGGATGCCGGGAAAGCCCAAGCACAAGTTGCCGGGAATCCGCTGGTCCGGGTGCCCAAATATCCGCAAGTCGGGGAAGTCAGTCTTCAGTTCGCGCAATAGCCGTTTCCCCAGTTTGGAAAGGTGCTCGGCGTCGTCCTCTGTCTGCTCGCTGGCGATGGCGCATGCTTTCCCCATGCCTACCGCTAGGGGCACGGGAACGGTGCCGGGGCGGATGCCTCGCTCTTGGGAGCCGCCGGTTACTGTAGGCTTAATCCGCAAATCCGGCCGGTTGCGGACATACAGCACGCCGACGCCATTAGGCCCGTAAATTTTGTGGCCGGACAGGCTCAGCAGGTCAACGCCCAGATCGTCCACATTGATATTGATACGCCCGGCAGCTTGTGTAGCGTCGGTGTGTACCAAAGCACCTGCGGCGCGGCAGAGGCGGGATATTTCTGCTAGCGGCTGGATGACGCCGATTTCGTTGTTCGCCAGCATTACCGATACCAGCAGGGTTCGGTGGCTTAATGCCGATTCCAGTTCGCGTAAGTCCAGCAGTCCATCCGGTTTCACCGGAAGCACTTCCGCATCGTAGCCGTGCAGACCCAGCCAACGGGCAGTCTCCAGCACGGCCGAGTGTTCCGTGGCCAGCGTGATGATTTGTCGGCGAGCGTTTGGGGGAACTGCTGAGGCAATGCCTCGTAGGGCAATGTTGCACGACTCGGTGGCTCCCGATGTGAAAACGATTTCGTCGTCGTCTGCGTCGATGAAATCGGCCGCTTGGCTGCGGGCGTACTCTACCGCCCTTCGGGCTTTCCAGCCGTAAGAATGCCCCTCCGAGTGCGGGTTGCCAAATTCCTGCGTCCAGTACGGTTGCATAGCGTCAACAACCCGAAGGTCAGCAGGCGTGGTCGCTTGGTAGTCAAGATAGATGGGGTTCAGCTCAATAGCCTCTACTCAGTGCAGTCGCAGGGCAGAACGGTGTCGGCAAACATATCCAAACTGTCGCCATCTTGGGCGCTGGCAGCCAGTACATCATACGAAAAGCCGCTGGACCCGTTGAAAAATCCAATAAAGGGCGAGGCGTCTGGGTTAGTGCGTTCCCGCTTTTCCAACACCAGATCGCGCCCGTACTGCTGTTCTTTGTTCGTCCACCACTCTATATCGCACGGGGTGCCGATGGTGGAACCGAACCCTGCAACAGCATCGGCTTTCTGAGCTTCCATAGCCGAATGCACTTGCCCCAGACTGGGAGCACCTTTGAGGAAGCAGTACACGCAGTTGGACAGCGCACCGTTTTGCGGAAGATTCAGGTCCCAGCTTTGCTGTTCCCAAAAGGCGTTAACGTCCTCTTTGCCGATAAGCATGTTTGCCAGCGGCATATAGACATGTTCACCTTCGTATCCGACGTTAGCGTGGGGATTGGACGAACGCGTTTCCACCCTAGCAACTCGAAGTTGCTCATCGCCACGCAGTCCTATGAATGCGACATATTCTATGCCGCCATCCCCGAACCACGCTTTCTTGCCAAAGACCTTGCCCTTGAGTGTCTCGTTGTCGAAAGGGGCCGCAGTAGAGGAGAAATCCCTGTAAGTTTGCTTGGGACGACTGGTGGGACGCTTCAGCATAAAGGACTTCTTCGCAAGCAAGATGTCTTTGGGGACACCGCCGCCGTTTTGGATATGATGTCGGTGCAACTGTTCGGTGTCCACCTGAGATTCGGTAAGCCCATGTCCCTGTTGAGGGATGCCCTTCTTGCTGGCAAACCAGTCCCGCAGAAAATGCCGGGTCACTTCCAACTTGAGGGATACAGTGCAGACGCGACTGAACTGGTTGGGCAGATACCCTTTGTAGGAAAGCATCTCCTCAAAGACCTCGCCCCGCCAGCGAAAGCCGTCGAGGTTGTCCTCGGAAAGGGGCCGTTCGTTGACCAAGCGATACGACGGGATGCGCCGCCATTCCCCCCGCCGGGCGTCCTCGTAGGTTTGGAACTCTACAAAGAAGAACGGAAGGCCCGCCGCCTCTACGCGCTTTTTACATTCCGCGACGAACTTGTAGGTTTCCGGGTGTTCGCACGATGTGTTGTTGAATACAACCACATCGCCGCGTTCCTGCTTCAGAAACCCGTTTTCCAGCAGCGTGAAAAGCAGCAGGCCGCTGGAGCGTCCGCCAGAAAACTTGACCACATGAGGGAGTGCCCGATGGCGTTTGGCCCGATAGCGGAACGAGTAGCTTTTCTCAGGATCATAGCCCTTGATCGGCTCCGTCTCTCTGGAGATTGAGAGCTTTGGCACTGAAAGCATCTTAATAGGCACTTAGGGATGTTCTCCTTTGCGATGCCAATCGGCATCGGCGTAGTTGGTGTGGAGTCGCTCGTTGTGCGCTGGACTTTTGCGCCAAGACCGTCGGGTAGGCGGTATCGTGCGATATGAGGTTTAACCGCTCAATGGTGCTCCAGTCGTAATTTCCCGCTCTCATTGGATAAGACCGCCGTGCTGGACCCCGAGGTCCTCGCTGACGCACCTAGATCTGCGAAAGTCAAGATGCTCAATTCATATCAAACAACATCTGCGGTTGCTTGGCAATCCGTCAATGTTCTCATTGAGCAAAATTCGCATCGGCGACTCCCGCTTTGACGGCTTCAAGGGCGACTTCTAGAAATGCTTTGGCTTGTGCCGCGTTCGACGGTGGGAAAAACCCGCGAAAAAGCGGTATAGAGATTGGCCCGCCTCAAGGAGCTACAACCAAATATAACGCGTACTTCGATCTACTTCTACTCACTAAGTCCTGCTTGCACTGTGACAAAGGTCAATCCACTGGTTTCGGTGCGGGCCTTCTCCTCCGCGAGCTCTATCCGCCGTTTGTCAATGCGCAGCCCCACTTGGGACATGAGCTTGTAGCCCAAGTACGAGGTCGTATTGGACAATTGCACAGCAAAGGACGTCTCGTTGTAATCCCCGGTGGGGTCGCCCGGGTTGACGGTGGCCTCGTCCACGACCATGTCGCGGAAGCGCAAGTACTCCGTGCCGAACTGTACAACCGAGCGCTTCATAAAGGGCACCTTTACCAATATTGAGGCCAGCGCGCTCCAGTCGCGGCGCTCGGCCATGGGGGTGCCTAGCTGCCGCTCAATATTGAACGGGGTGTCGTCCATGAACAGCTCGTGCTTGAAGCGCGGCAGCGCGGTTATACGACCCAGATGCACTGGGTATTCGGCCTTGTTGATCAGCCCCAAGCGCCGCGCATTGCGTTGCAAGGGGCGGCCATCGCGATCAACAGCATCCTCGCGCCGTTGCTGCATGAATTCATACAGCAACTTGCTCTCGCTCTGGAGGCCAGCGCGGCCGCGGCGTTCAGCACCTATCCCCAGCTTGTTGACCAAGGCGTCGTCCATGCCCAGCGGGTCGCGGATGGCGGTCATGCCGCCGGGGGAATTGCTCGGGCGGCCGAGCACGGGGCGCAGTTGAATCCACTGCACCAAGTCTTCGGCGATCGCATCAGTGGCCCACTTGAACGAATTATACGCCGTCAACGTGCCCAATCCGGCAAAGCTCTGTTCGTACGCCAGCAGAGCATAGTACGTGCGGTTGCGCGCACCCGTCGTCGGCTTGCGCTCCCACACCTGCCCAGTCGTCAGCTTGAGTTCGGGCCGGAGCTCCGCGCTGAGATAGGCGTTGTACCCGCGCCGATCGCGCTTGTAGGGGTAGTCGGGCTCTTCGTCATTTTCAAAGCGGTCGCCCCAGCCGTTATTGTTCAAATCGAGGGCGAAGAGATACTCGGGCCGATCGACATTGTAGCGGAGAAAAGGCTCTTCGTAGTCGGGCAAGAAATTGGGACGCTCGCGCAGATCGTTTTGATTGAAATCGGAAATAAAGTCGTTGTTCTCGTCGAGGCCGGGGAAGACCGCGTCGTCGGCAAAGCCCTCAAAGGTGCGCGCGCGGCCCCGGCGCTGCTCACCGGTGCGGCCGTCGTCAAAACGGCGCTTTTGATCGTTGATGCGGTCGTTGTCGTCGTTGTCATCGACAAAGTCGTACACGTGTCGCGACCGCGCTTCGTCGTCATTGGACCAATCCACCCGGCCGCCGCTATCGACAAAGCGCGGGCTCGTGTCATACTCGGCGTCTAGGCCAAATGCCTCGCCAAAAAAGAAAAACGGCGCAAAGCGGCGCGAGACATTGAACATCCAGCCGAGGGCCGCGCGATCCCCGCCAATGCCCGAGGACGCCTTGTGCGTATCCCGCGTCCGTGTCGGGTACTGGGTGAACTGGTGATTGACGTTGAATTCGCCGTACACGCGGAAGCCAACCCAATCGTCGGCCTGAAGCGTCAGCCCGGCCACCTGCGTCGCCGTCGGCAGCCCGTAGTCAAAGACCACCGTCCGCTGGTTGGAGTTGTCCCAGACGTTGCCCTCGGCTCGGGCGACCGTGCGAAACTGCGGTTGCTCGCCGCTGGGACTGTTGTCGGTCTGGCGGTTGGACGTGACCTCTACCTTGTAGTCGTTGCCCAACACCAAGCGGAAGCGCACCCGGCTGATTTGGTTGACCAAGTCCGCGCTCGGCACTACGGATTCTAGATCCATGACCGCCGGATCGTCGTCAGAAAACACGTATTCAAGCAAGATCTGGCTCGCCTCGCCCCGGCCCTCGGCCGTCAGAAAACCACCCCGCTCGATTCCACCGACGATGCGCGGCGCAAAGCCAATCTCGCTGCCAATCAGCAGGGTGTCGCGGTCGCCGATCCGCGTCTCAATCTCAATGTCGCTGCCAAAAAGTACGGCCCCGCCGCCCTCGTCTTCGGGCGAATCGTCGGTCAGCCGCACCACGATGCGGTCGATGCGTCCGTCTAGCTGGCCGCTCGTCAGCTTGCCCTTGAGCGGGTGGCCCTCAAAGCGGTCGGAAGCCGTCCGGCCGTTGTGCGCATTGAGAAAGGTGCCGCCGATCCGCGTCGTAGCGCCCAAGTCCAAGACCACGCGCCCGCCAATGAGGTTGGTGAAATTGTCCTCGGTCACGGGAAAGGGATCCGTGCGGAACAGCGGCAGGTTGATCCGCGACATCAGCACGGTAGCCGTCAGGCGGTCGGCCGCGTGGTTGAACATGA
>JAPOYQ010000693.1 GCA_026706505.1 Gemmatimonadota bacterium | reverse complement strand
CTCTCCTCGTTATGACCAGAGAAGACTGGGATGCGAAGACCGGTGAAGACTGGGTCACAGCCATTCCCCTGTCTGGCCAACCTAACGTCGATCTCTTTTTTGGGGATGTCAGCGATTCTTGGATCTTTACTAGTTTTCCCCTTACTTGGGCACCCAACGGCACGCGGGTAGCCTTCACGTCGTACCCCATTCTCAGCAGCACGGGCACTTCTTTTACCGCTATCGGCAATGGAGAGATTTGGGCTGTGGATATAGACGGGAGCAACTTAGTCAATCTGACCAACAGTTTGGACGGAGAGTATCCCATTTGGCAACCAGTCGTCCCTTCCGCTACTGCTACTAGCGTTGAGTCCCAGTCGTGGGGACGGATCAAATCGCTGCTTTTAGGGGAGACTCGTTAGTGGCCGCGACGAGGCGGGCAGGGATGTGACTGCAGTAGGGTATATGTATAGGGTCGAGTCAGCGGACTTTGCCGCGACCGGCGATCTCCCAAATTGCCTCCAGCCGATTGGCGCGCAGCGCGTAGAGGTGGTCGTGGAGGTTGACGGTGGTGCAGCCGTGGCCGGGGATAAATTCGAGCAGGTCTCCGGGGTGGAGATCGGTGCAGGGGCCGGCTACGGTCTTGAGGCGGCCGTGCTCTTCGGAGAGGGCATGGCATTCCAAATCGGGACGATCCTTGACGAGGGGGAAGCCGTGCTCGGGCGTCAGGCTCTTTAGGCCGGCGTCGGTGATGACCTGCTCGGGCGCAGGGCGGCTGGTAACGGTGGTCAGCACGCTGAGGGCGTTTTTGAAGCCCAAGCTTAGTTTGGCGTACGCCGCGTCCATCAGCGCGTACGAGCCAGCTTGGACCTCGGTGATGCCGTCGAAGGAGATGCTGATGTAGTAATCGCCCGTGCCCGAGGCGCTGCAAATTAGGCAGTCGAGGCCGGCGCGTTCTACGTCGTCGCGAGCATCGACGAGGCGCTGGAGGCAGGTGCGGGCACCATCGTCGCGAGCGTCTTTGTCTTCGAGGTCGATGATGTGGCCTTCGTAGCCCATCAGACCGCAGAAACGCAGGTGCGGTGCTTGGGAGGCCGCGCGGGCGAGATCGACGACGGTGGCGGGCGCGACGCCGCAGCGGTTGTGGCCGATGTTGACCTCCACGAGTACGCGGGGGCTGACTTTGTAGGCTTGGGCGGCCTCGTTGAGGTCGGCGAGATTTTGCGGGTCATCGACCGCGACCATAATGTCGCAACGAGCGGCCAGGGCCATGAGGCGCTCGATTTTGCGGCGGCCTACTACTTCGTTGGCAATGAGAATGTCATGGATGCCGGCGTCGGCCATGACCTCGGCCTCTCCGACCTTGGCGCAGGTAATCCCCTGCGCGCCGGCTGTGAGCTGGAGGTGGGCAATGGCCGGGGTTTTGTGCGACTTGGTGTGCGGCCGGAGGTTTTTGCCCGCCGTGCGGAAGTGCTCGGCGAGTAGGTCAATGTTGTATTCGAGCGCGTCGAGATTGACCAATAGGACGGGGGTGTCGATGGCGTCGCGGGTCATGCCGATGTGTTCGGTAGTCATGATTAGGGCTTTGTGGATTGGGTGGATATTGCTTGCGAATTGTACTGGATGATTAATGTAGCGGTACTGATTCCGTATTGCCTATTCTTCGCTATGCGGATGGTGGTCGTCGCGGCGCGTTGGGCACAATAATTGCCCGTCTTTCCGGGGTCAAACGTTGTAACAGGTCTTCTGAAATTTGATAGTTGAATCGCTCGCGCACGTATTTTGGAGAATAGCGATAGACAATCGTTCGCCGATAACCGGGATTGGTGCGTTCCGCCGAGCCGTGTGTTATCGCATCGGTGAATAACAAAACATCTCCTGC
Source organism: Gemmatimonadota bacterium (assembly GCA_026706505.1). The sequence continues at coordinate 7,427 of JAPOYQ010000693.1, read as the reverse complement.
CTTCAGATACATTTCTTGCATGGCGATGGCTGTTCCGGCGGGTTTGCCGCTCACGCTATCGTAAATCAAGCCCCGACCATCTACCTCTAGCCGAGGGTGAATTTCCGTACACTTGTGGCTACCCGGAATTAGGACGGGTGGGCCATCGCCCTCGCCGATGTCGTTGAGAGCCATCAATACGTTAATCTGTCCGACCAGCCATTCTCCAGTGTTGTTCTGGCGAAATGTCAGATAACTGAGCGGAACATGGCCGCCGCAGTGGATGTGGAGGTAACCGCCTGGACCGCGGACGTTGAGAAAGTTCTCGTGAATGGAGAGGCCGTTTACTGAGGCGTGAATGTACTTCTTGACCAAGTCGATCCAGGCGGGGTGATCTATTAGTTTCTCGAAAACAGGGCCGCCCTCGATGATGCTTTGGAAATTGACCCCATTTTCTTCATTGTAGGTGTGCGTTTCTATATGACCGATCCAGCGGCCTTTTTTCTTTGGATCACCATCGGTTGACCACGGCTCTTCTACATACGATGCGTGGTCATCGATCCACTGGTTCATCTCATGCAAATCTGCTGACGAGATTGCATCTTTTAAGACCAGATAACCTTGGAGGTCGAATAGGTAGTCTTGGACGCCGTTTTCCATTTCTTATTTCTGCACCTTTCTTTCAACTGCGATTGGAACTTATTTCTTCAAGGCCCAAATATCGCGTCTCTGGAAATTCGGCCTCAAGATCATCCCAAAAACGATCTTGCAAAATGGTGGGACGCACGTCGAGCTTTCGCAAATCTGTCTTTGCCAAGAAACTCGCATTGACGAGAAACGTCTCTGCTGGTTCTTTGTTGGCAAGTGTGAGGGTTCCGGCGAACCTTTTGCAGCGAATAAAAAATTTGCAGAAATGATAGTCTGGTTGGACATATTCGATGATATAGACGATGCGATCTAACTCAACGGATAATCCCGTCTCTTCCATCGCTTCGCGTCGCGCACAGTCAAAGATCGATTCGTTTCCCTGTAACTTTCCCCCCGGTGGTAACCAAAAATCATACTGTCCGCTTTTTCTATGATTGACCAACAGCAGGCGCTTGTGCTGGACTATTAGAGCAGCGGCACTGATTCCGTATCTCACGCTAGAACGCAAGCGGCAAGTCGCCGTTGTCGTCGAAGGGCATTTCCTCGGCTTCGGCGATGATTTCCAAGTCCTCGCGCTGTTCGACTTCGGAGCGATAGGCTTCCGAGACGAGGAGTTCGCCTAGCTCTAGGGTGTTGTGGATGCGCAGGACCTTGGCGTTTTCAGGCGCGACTAGGCCGACGGTTTCTAGGGCCTTTTCAATGCAGATGTGGTCCGTGTCAAAGTAGAGTGGGATGTGCGCGCCCGAGGGATGGTTGCCGGTCATGCAGTTGATGTAGGTGATCTCGCGGTCCATGTCCTCGATGGCGCGCTTGTGGGCGTATTCGGCGATGCCGATGCCCGAGGCGTTGCCGTGGGTTTCTTCGGTCAGGCTGCGGACTAGGATGCGGGTGACCTTGGGGTATTCCTTGTCGGCGGCGTGGTTGTCGTGGAACTTGCGGCCGACGACGTTGGTGTCCATGCCGGCACCGGAGATGTTTTTGCCGATCGCATCGACGATGAGCAGATCGATTTCGTCGAAGGGCAGGCGCGGCATCCATTCCTTGGCGAGGACTAGCAATTCCTTTTCGCGTTCCACGAACTCGTCGGCTCCCACGCCCTTGATGAGCGCGGTTTGGTCGTACTGGTTTTCGACTAAGCCCAGTCCCATGAGCACGCCGCACTGGTCGATGACGGCTTGGCCGACCGAACGGATGATGCGATCGAAGCTGTAGTGGACAATGGCTTGGTGGTACAGGGCTGCGCCTTTGTGCTTGCCCAAGCCGATGAGCATCATCTTGTGCAGGCCGCTTTCGATTTCGCCGACAAAGTTAGTGTGCGGCTTGACGCGGCCGACGACGGCAACGTGGTCGGCTTCAAAGGCGTATTTGTCGAAAAAGACGGGGACGCCGTCCTCGGTCGCGCCCACCTGTACGGTTTCCATAGATGACTTTATGGGTGCACCGGTGTACTCTTCGGTGACACCGTAGCCTTCGATGATTTCCTGCTGCGCCTCAGCGATGCCACCGCCGTGGCTGCCCATGGCCGGGACGAGGAAGGGCTGGAGGCCGAGGGCCTTGAACTCGTCCACGAGGCTTTTGATCACGAGCGCGATGTTGGCAATGCCTCGGCTACCGACGGAGATGGCGATGGTCTCGCCGGGATTGATTTTGGGGCCTAAATCGAGGCGCTGGACTTCGGCGCGCACGGCCGCGGGAATGTCTTCGACGGTAGGCGCGGAAAAAAGCTGGCGGACGCGGAACATACGGGGTAGGGACATAGTGTACCTCCTAAATGGCTTGTTGGAATATAACTTCGAGATCGCGTTGGGTAGTCTTGCGCGGGTTGACGGCGATGTTGCCGCTCTGCATGGCAGTGCGCGCCATGATGGAGATGCGGGCCGTATCGACGCCGACGTCTCCTAGCTTAGCAGGGATGCCTAAGTCGGCGTTGATGTGTCGTACCGCGGCGATGGCGGCGTGTGCGGCTTGGCGTTGGTCTAACCCGGAAGTGTGCGCGCCGAGTGCTTCGGTGATGGCGGCGAATTTGCCGGGACAGGCGAACCAATTGAACTCCATGACGTAGGGCAGCAAGATGGCGTTGAGCAGCCCGTGATGCACGTGGTAGTGCGCGCCGACCGGGTGAGACATGGCGTGGACATTGCCGAGACGCGTTTGCGAAAAGGCGACGCCGGCTAGCATACTGGCGATGAGCATGTTTTCGGTGGCGGCTAGCGCGTGGTCGTTGGCGCAGGCTAAGCGCAGGTTGTCGCCGATGAGGCGGATGGCGTGCAGCGCGATGCCTTCGGTGAGGGGTGTGGCCGCTAAGTTGATATAGGATTCGAGCGCGTGGGTTAGGGCGTCCATGCCGGTAGCCGCGCCGACGAGGGCGGGCAGGGCGACCGACAGGTCGGGATCGAGGACGCCAAGTTGGGGCGCGATCTTCCAGCTAATGACTGGATCTTTGTTGCCGCTGGCGGGATTGTCCAGCACGGCAAAGGGCGTGACTTCGCTGGCGGTGCCGTAGGTCGTGGGGACGCAGGCGAGATAGGGCAGGTCGTTTGCGACTTTGTCACTGCCTAGATACTGGGTGATGCGTCCGTTGTTGGATGCGAGGACGCCGATCATCTTGGCCACATCCATGGGTGAGCCACCGCCGAGGCCGATAATGGCGGTGCAGCGTTCTTGTCGGTAAGCTTGGACTCCATCTTCGACGGCTTCTTGGGTCGGCTCGCTCGCACCGTCTTTGAGATAGACGGCATGGGGGATGTCGCCGAGGGCAGTGGTGACGGCTTCCACGGTGCCGATTTCTCCTAAGACCTGATCGGAGACGATCAGAACCTTATCGGCCGGCGAGAAGCAATCCGCCAAGCAGGCGATAGACCCAGGGCCATGGACGATGCGGGTGGGATGGCGGAAGTCGAAGTGGGATTGGAAGGGCATGGACGATCCTCTATGTACAAGAGGGAAAGTAGCTAGCGCTCGTCGTTGATGTCAAGGTAACTGGCGGGGTGCTATATGCATAAGGTTAGGATGACCCGCCGACCAAACTCTGAACCGATGTTTCGAGTTCATGGGTTATCTGTTCTACTGTTTCTCTTTTCTGAGTTCTGTAGGTATCATAGCATTCCCGGAGATTTTTCGGTTCGCCGACGCGGACAGATGCCACTCGCGGTCCGCGCATTTCTGATCTACCAAAGACTTCTCTTTCAAGACGGAGAATCACATCGAGAAACCGCTCTGGCGACGGTTCTTCAGCAACATACCCATCGGAAATTGATATAAAATTGATCAACCGCTCCAGATCGGGATAGAATTGTTGAAATTTCTGGAGTTGCTCTCCGTGTATTTTCTGCTCGTACTCCGTCATCTGTTCAACGTCCTTATAGATTTCGGCATCGACTATGTTTTTCAACGCACGCGTCCTTGTGAGTATGTCGGCTTCAGTGTGGATACCCATAATCCCTTCGGCATGGGACAGGATCGCATCTTTCAACCTTTCGATATGTACATCAAGGGGCACGGTTTCGTCCATCTTATACTGATATTCCGCTGCGAGTGTCCTGACTATCGCGACACCGATGCGGCGCAACCGATCGTAGCGCTCTACTGGCGTCTGTTCGGCAGGCGGGAGGATATACCGTTCTAACCTCGTGAGAGCAGCATCAATAGAATTCCACATGTCGTGCGGATAGTGATATTTGATGCCGACGGGCACGGCGTAGAGCGATTTGCTGACTTGCGCTTTTTCCATATCGTCCAACGCCCAGAAGCACATCTGGACAATGCCTCTCTCAAAGCGCATGACGGTATCATTTTGGCGCGAAATTTCCCCTTCGCCAAAGATGACGATCGGCCAATCGCCCTTAAACAAAAGCTCCCGCGTCGCGCGAAAGGCATCTCTATCTACAGTGCCGCGCACCACCGAGTACACACCGCACCGCTGCATCAGATAGCATCGGATAGCCCCAAATCTACCCCTGTCGAAGGCTTCCCGAGCTGCCATGTAGTAGAACGGTTGCGATAACCGCTTCGACAAGAGAAACATAACCATAGGATCTTCGTGCGCCGGATGGTTAGGGGCTAAGACCGCAGAATGCCCACGTATCGCCTCCAACCGGGCAATGGACTCTGCATCAACATCCAGCGTCAGCCCTTTCAAATACAAGCGATTCACAAGCGGTATCAGAGCTTGTATAGTTTGAATCGCTGTCACATTCGGTTTAGGTGGTTTGAAGGCTAACATCGCGTCTCATGTTTGGAAGGGCATGGATAATCATGAGTGCAGGAGGGAAAGTAGTTAGCGCTTGTCGCCGGCGTCAAGGTAACCGGCGAGGGCTGGGTCGGTAGCCCGCGCCTTTATTGGATAACTACGGGAATCCCGTATATTGGTCTTATGGAAAGCAACGCGTCATGAGCGAAGAAAATACCACGAAATTTAGGCTGGACGAAAAGAGCCTGCCGCGTCTGAACAAGACCCAGGCACGAATACCACAGCTCCCATGGTCATCGTCAGCCGGGGTTAGAACTGCAACTCTCGTTGATGCTCTCGAATATGGCTTCGTGGCGTTGGCAGAGAACCAGTTGTCCCGTTGGGCTTGAAGCCTTTGCGGGCATACAGGGCGATGGCCGGCTCGTTATGGTCTCCGACATCCAATAACACCCGCCGAGCGCCACTGATCCGCGCCCACTCAACGACGGCGTCAATGAGCGCTTCACCCGCGCCTTGTCCTCTGACCTCCGGGGACACCCACATCGAAATCAGCCAAGCGGCGTCAGGTTGTAAGTCATCGCGCACGCCCCGCACTAGGCCCACATCCTCTCCATCCACGACCGCTACGAAGGTGGCGATTTCTTGGAGTTGTGCCGTCCAACTGTCCAGCGGCTGGGCAGAGGCCTCGTCATAGGTGGTGCCAAAGGCGTCAGGCGCATCGGCCAGAGCCCGCAACCGGATCGTGCGTAGACGCAGCCCCTCGTCGGCCGCAAGGCGTTTGATGTCAATTGGGCTCTCGCGAGGTGTCATCCTCTTAATACATTTCCTCCCTATTCCACCACCGCGTTCCCGATTCCGTCGACAACCGCCGCACTGTCCACGCGGGCACTATTCCCGTCTGGCGGCCTCTTCGAGAGTGCGCTGGTCGTCTTGGGCCCACTGATGCCAGCGCGCTTCGTCGGGCTGTTGGAAACCGCTGTTGGCGCGGCTCTGCAAGTGCTCGTCTTGGCCCAACAAGCGCAGGGCACGGTGGTCCTGTCGGCTCCGTGCCCAATTGATGAGTTGTTGGCAGTTGGGTCCGGTGAACGTATCCGTGTGTTTGAGCCAGGAGATGTTGTAGTACACACTGAAGAAGTAGCGCTTGCGTCCCGAGGTATTGGGCGTCCCTGAGTGCAGCAGGCCATTATGGGTCAAAACCACATCGCCAGCTTTCATGTAGATCAACAGCTCGTCTTGGTGCGGCTTGCGGATCTCATCCTCGGCTAGGGCAATGGGCTCGACGTGAGAACCGGGCAGGACCCTGAGCGGTCCGTACTGGTCGTCCAAATCCTGCAGATAGCAGATGGCATTGAAGGCCAGCGGGCGTTCGTACGCGCCGCTGGGCATGCGGCCCCAGCGGTCTCGGTGCCAAGCACTGGCCTTGCCGGCGGCTTCTTCCGGAGCCATGGAAGGGAAGGCGGCCAAGGTGAGGTTGTCGAGCTGCACGAAAGGCCCTACCACCTGTTCGGCAAAGTCGAGAATGACCGGATGAGCTACTGCTGGCCACATTAGTTGCGGCGCTCGTTCGAGCATATTGCCGAACCAATGGGTCCGTTCTTGCACATGAGGCCCCTCTGTGGAGAGGGCTTGTAGGCGATCCTGCTCGTCGCGCCAGGCCTGCATGGTGGTTTCGTCGTACAGCCCCTTGAATACGGTATAACCCTGAGCGCGGTATTCTTCCATTCTGTGGTCCATAAGACACCTATTCCCTGCGCGAAAGCCGCCAAGCATCCGGCTCCATATTATTCCCCGCCACCATCCATAGCGACCCGTCGTACACGAACACGCTCCCGGCATGGCGGGGTGCCCAAGGGATGTCGGGCAATTCGGTCCAGTCCACGCCATCGGGTGAATACCACACATCGCGGCGATTGCCGCTCTCTGCTGCATAGCCTTCTAACACCCACAGATGGCCATCGAACGCGGCCACCTCGTGGTATTGTCTGGGCGTCCATGGAGCGTGGGCTATGTGCTGTTCCCAGTTTGTCCCATCGTCCGAACTCCAGACATCGTTGTAGAAATTGCGCATGGGAGTTGCAGGCGTATCGTAGGTGCCTCCACCCAGAATCCACATCCTGTTGTCATGCACAGCGGCTCCGCCGATCATGCCTCTGGGCACCCAAGGAGCGTGTTCGGTAACTTGGGTCCAGTTTACTCCATCGTCCGAACTCCACACGTCGTTGTGGAAGACCTCGTCAGCGTCGGCAAAATTGGGCAGCGTCTGTCCGCCCATCACCCAGATCCGGCCGTCGAAGGCCAGGGTATAATGGAGCACCCGGGGAGCCCACGGTACGCGATCATTGGCCAGGCCCCAATGAATGCCGTCCGCGCTGCTCCAGACATCATTTTGATAGTGGCCTTGGTTGCAATCGCCGCCCACGATCCACATCCGGCCGTTGTGTACTACATATCCAGCCGTATGCCTTCCTTCCCAGGGCGCTTGGGGATTCTCAAGCGTCCAGGCGGCACCATCGGTTGACGACCAGACCTCGCTGTTGCAGATCTGCGGGAAGTGGACTTTATCGCCGGGATTCCAGCCGCCCAGCAGCCACATTCTATCCTTGAACACCAA
>JAPOYQ010000187.1 GCA_026706505.1 Gemmatimonadota bacterium | reverse complement strand
CCCAGCAAGAGCAAGGTAGCGCGCTTGTTGCGGTCGTCTGTATAGGCTTTGTCGAGATAGCCCGAGCGCACTAAGTACCAGAGTAGCAACCCGGGTACCACAGAGAAGGTGACGATCGCCACTGAGCCGGCGAGCCAGTCGCCCAGCAGGTGCGCTTGGACGCTGAAGACCAAGAGCGCCAATAGTGCGGGATTGAGCAAGTGGGAGAAGAAGTGTGCGACTTGGTGCGGGTGTAGACGAAAACAGGGACGAGCTAATTGCTCGCCCCCGTTTGTTTCTTTTGCCATTTTTTTCCGCTGGCTGCGCCGCGACCGGGCGGCTTCTCATCGCTTTCTAACACAAAGCCGATAAAGCGCTTCTGCCCAAGGGTCTTCAAATACTGGAGCAGGGAGACCTCGGCCTCCTTGCGATTGAGCTGGTATTTGTCGCTGAGCTCTTCGATCATCCTGCCGACCGAGTTGCGGCCATTGCACATCCGCCAGACCTCGCTGCCGACCTCGTCGAGGGTGATTTTGCGCTGTTTGGGGATGTAGAAAAACTTGGACAGTAGCCGCACCCTCCAGGTCTCTTGGCGCGTTATGAAGACCTGGATCTCGCCGTTGTCGTTGTTTTCCCAGCGCAGGGACTCATTGCGCGTTGGCCGCGACGCCAGCATGGCGGCCCGGCTCAGCTTGGGTCCCTTGTTTTTCGATAAAATGCCCATCTACTACCTTGGTGACTAGATCGTCTGCTGCGTCTCTCTTGCGGTAGAGGTGCTCGACGATGGCGATTTTGTCGATGCTGGTATCGCGCCAGACGCGCCCCCGCATATATAGACGCGGCCTCGGGTTTATAAAGGGCAGGGGACGCAGTAGCTGACGCCAGCGGCTGCGCGGCCGCCCCTCGACGCGAATGCCCTCGTGTTCCCGCACGGCTTCTGGAGTAATGTCCACCACGAAGTCGCGCAATTGCTTTTTAAAAAAGACCGGATACCAGTCTTGGATGTGCGCGTCTTTGAGCATGATCCGGGCCATGCTCAACCGATGCACCTTTAAAACTTGTTTGCCGAGGGAAAACTCGAGCTCGATGTGGCCCGACTTGAGGGAATGGCTTTGTAGCTTGAGATCGCTGGGCGCGAAAAACCGCAAGCCGTACACGCTCCACAGATGCGCGTCCTCGCCTTCTTGATCGACGAGCGAGCTGAACACGGCCTCGGCTTGCTCGGGCAAAAATTCGTCTAGCTTGGCCAGTACGCGCAAGAGCACAACCCGCCCGGATTTCAAGGCGAGCGCTAGGTTGTACGCGCGGAAGTCGGCCTCCCAGATGAAGACCTCGTATTCTCGGCCTTCGAGGAACTTCTTGTTTTTGAGGAATCGAGCGCGGCGCTGGACCTCAAAGGGAGCATCGACCTTTTGGGCCTTCTTTTGCAGATTGGCCAAATAGCGATCTACCAATTCGGTCAGGCGCAGGGCCTCGCCGCGGCCTTTGAGACGCCGCCATTCGATCTCGGCGCGCACGATTTCGGCGTCGTCGAGGCGGGCATAGCCCTTTTCAAAGTCCCCGTCAACCCGACCGAGATTCCAGTCGTCCGGCACCGACAACTGTAGTCCCTGCCAAGCGAAATCTACCCAAGCGCTCATGCTAGAAGATCAGCACGGAGACTGATCTCTGGATCAGGGCGATCCCCACCGCCGCCATCCCCATCAACGCCATGCCGCAGGAGAAGCCCACCGCCAGAATCGGGGCAAACTGCCGCCATTCCTGCCGCCCGTACTTGTTCCAAAAGTAGTAGCGAGCCAAGAGCGCGCCGATGATCTCGGTCACCACGTAATGCGGTATGGAGGCCAGCGAGCGCACGAAGCCAAAGATCAGCAGGATCGGCAGCCCGAGGATGGACAGCAGAAAGAAACTCACTAGCCCTAAGCCGGCACCAAAGGCGATGACCTCTGGTTTCAGCGCTCTAAAGAGCCAAGGCACGTCGGTGGATCGCTGGATCCAAGAGCTTGTAAAGAGCGGATCAGTATCGACCTCAAAGTAGAAAGACCACCCCGCCGGCACGGCTCGCTCGGTCTTCACTTCGAGGGTCGGACGGGGCGCGCGAATGATGGTGTCCATGGCCGGCCTTAGCGGCACAATCGCCGGCAGGCCCTCGACAACTTCCTCTTCGGCTAGCTGCTCGTCGCGCAGGTAGCGTTCGGCGACGATGTCGGGTGCTCCCTGATCAAAGTACGTGTAGAAAACTTGGGTCGGCATCCACGGACCGACTTGACCGCGCTTGCCGTTGGAGTCCAGCCACTCTTGATCCACTAGCCGCACCCGCCAGTACCACCACTCGTTTTCGATCAGGTTAGCCGGGGTCCATCCCGCCCGGTCTTTGTCTATGGCCAGTTCGCTGCGCATAGTGCCGGTGATGTAGAGGCATTGCTGATAGGCGCGTAGCCGCCACATGAGCTGAGCATAGGGGTAAGAGGCCGACGGGATCGGTGCTAGTTTCCAGATATAGGAGCCGTAGAGAAAACTGGTAAAGAGCACGATGGGCACCATGAAAATCTCGGCGCGGATAATGCTGGTAAACTGGGTGCCGGTCAGTTCGATTTCGCGGAACTTCTGGGTCTGGGCACCGTAGTTGCCCAAGGGAAACGGAATGAACCAGATGTCAACGCCGCGATACCCAGAGAAGATAATCGTGGCCTCGCGCACGAAGGGAATGTCCACCGTCTGCCCCACCATCCCGACTAGGCGGGCGTTGACGAAGGATTGAAAGGGCGTAAATACGAAACCAAAGAAGAGGAAAAACCATATGAATTGGGCAATGCCCGGCAGCAGCCAAGCGGCGATGCTGATCAGGCCGGCCGTGGCCAAGACGTATAGTGCCAACGCCACCCAGATGGGGAAATCGCCGCGGCCAGCGGGGGTGGTGAAGCTGCGCTTGGGACTGTCATCATCCCCCTTGTTAGCCCTAGCACTGCGCACGCTCTGAGATATCTGATAGATGCCGATGACGGCGATGGCGACAGTGGTGCCGAGGCCGAAACTCATCCAGAAATCGACGTAGTTGACGAAGTAGGTCTCGATCGTGCCCATGCCTTGCTGCCACAAGTTCAGGTAAGGCTCCTCGCGCCACGAAGGCGTCCAGGTATAGAGCAGCGGACTGGCAATGGAGGTGACGGCCACGCCGATAAAGGTGCCAATCACGCCCCAGAACGGCACCACTAGACCGACGAAGATCGGCCCCAAGTGCGCGGTAAATCCCAGCGGAGTGGCCGGGATAAAATTGCCGGTAACTTGCGTGAAGTCGACAAAGGGAATGGGTATGAGTTGGATTGGCTCGTTCAGCAGCGCGCCAGTAACCGCTGGTAGGGCCACGTAGATCGTGCCAAAGACCAAGCCGATCATCGCCCCTGCCGAGAATACCCGCCAGCGCCACGTCTCAAGTCCTTGGGTAGTCTCGGCCAGCGCCGTAGCACCTTGGGCGTTTACGGGCGCGAAGGGAAAGGGCAGGCGCTCGTAGTCGGAGCTGAGCCGGAAGAGCGCGTACGACATAGTGAACCAGTTGATGCGCGAGATGATCATCCCCAAGACTAGGAGGATGATCGGCATCGTCCAATCCGAGTGTAGGAAGGTACGCTCGATGATGGCGGAGGAGTTGAGCGGCGGAGCCACCCAAGTGGGAATCAGCTTGGTGATGCCGAACTGCTTGGCCGCTGGCGATTGCACCAAGTACTGGTTGTAGAGCAAGCCCTCAAAGGCGCCGGTCTCAGCGGCAATCAGCGAGCCGGCCACGTAGAACAGCACATAGACTTCTTGGCGCCGGAGCGAGGAAAAGGAGCGCTTGGTGATTTCGGCGAAGAGGATGATGGTCACCCACTCGGCCGCCGCCCCCAAAGAGCCGCCGATCATCAGGCTCAAGTACATATTGCCCGGCACCATGATGAAGGCGACGAAGAGCACGCCGAGGATGGCCTTGATCGTAAAGCCGTTCTCGAAGCGATCCGGGACCTGCATTAAATCCCGATATTCTTCGATCTCTCGGTTCGGGTTTCTGTTTTTGCTTCCGAGCACTCGCTATCCTCCCTTACGCCGAAACTTCGCTGCGCAGCCCTTGCAGAATTTCCGCGCCCTGTTGGCGGTAGCCTTCTTTGGCCTCGGCATCCACCGTGCGCCAGATGAGGAACTGTTTGCGGATGACGTTCATAAAGCGCTGGTTGACCCTCCGCCACGAGGCGTCCTCGCCGCTGAGTCGCTTAATTTGCAGGCCGACTGCGTAAATGTTGTGCTCGGCCTCTGGCATGGCCCGCACGGTGACGTGTTGGCTGACGCCCAAATCGAAAGGAGCCAGCCAGATATTCATGTCGATGAGGTACCCTTCGCCGTTGGGCGTTTCTTCGCGACTTAGCTGGGCACCATCGGTGTAGAAAGTGCCGATGGACTCCTCGCTGTAGGAGTCGAAGTAGCCGATGAGGAATACGCTCAAGCCCAAGACCTCGTGGCCGCTGACCGTAAAGGGAAACTCGAAATCCCACTGATCGCCGTCGGGCGGTGGCAGTTTCCACTTGCGGGTCACGTCCGGCACGGCCATCTGCGAAGCCTTGCGCGCTGGATAGATCGTCGAGAGCATGACCACGGCCATCACCAGCATACAGGAGAGCACCGCGGCCACTGAAGAGTAGTTGAGCGTGAAGCCGCCCAGCAGTTCGAATTCGATGAGTACTTTGGCGATTACTTGGCCGCTGAGATAACCGGCGACGACGCCCAGCACCGAATAGACGCAACTTTCGGCGATAAAGAGCCAAGAGATGTGGCCGGGGGCCAAGCCCACCGAAGAGTAGATGCCGATTTCGCGGAAGCGCTCGTACACGCTGCCCATCATGGTGTTGAGCACGATCAGCGAGGCGATCAGCATGGGGATAAACAAGTTGCTGATCCCGGAAAAGGAGGTCATCCCCAGCGATGAGTAGATCGACACCTTGATGTATTCGTCGCCAGCCTCCTTGACTCCGGCGAACAGCGTCACCGCGAGGCGCGAGAGGAATTCCTCGACCTCGCCGCGCACGTCGCTGCCTTCGGGGAAGCGCACGGCCACGGACTGCAGGGGATTGCCGCTGCCGACGTTGCGCAGTGTGTGGTAAGGCACGATTAGGATGTTGGCGGGCTCTATATGGACAAAGGGCTTGATGACGACCTTGGCGTCCTCCAAGCCCTGCTTCTCGCGCTTTTCTTCCTCGGCGATCTCCTGTACAGCTTGGCCGCCGGTGACGGCGAAGTCGGCTGGCGTCAGGATTTCGTCGTCGAGGTCTTTGAGGTCCTTCATCCGCTTGGAGTCGAGGACGCCAACGACCGTGAACAAGTCGCCGAAGATGCGAACCTGCTCCTGGCCAACCTTGGCGAGGTCGATGTCGAGATGGGCCTCCTTGACCATGTCGATAGGCAGGATGCAGACCTTGTCCTCGCCCGGCTCAAACCACCGCCCGGCGACTAGGGCTTGATTCAGCCCGGTGACTTGGGTCTCCTCAGGGGTCAACCCAAGGACGCCGAGCGCGTTATGGGCGTTTTCTCCGTGTTTTATTTTGATGTGCGCTTTGGCCTTATTGCTGTACCAACTGCGCGGCGCGACCGCGGCGCGACCGCCGAAATTGCTGCGGGCGTATTCGAGGACTGAATCCTCCATCGGATTCCACGCCTTGCTGCGGATTAGGATGCCCTCGTAGAGCCCCTCGTTGTCGCGGCTGATTTGATTGAACCGCAGGCCCGTGCGGATGGAGGTGAAGGAGAGGACCGTAAAGGTCAGCAGCAAGAGCGTGGTAAAGGTGAGGACCGTGCGCGTCTTGCGCCGCTTCATGTTGGAAATCCCGAGTTGGAAGGCGGTCAGCGAGGCCGAAGAGCGGCTGACGTCCGTGTCGTGAATCACGGCTACCTCGGTGCGCAGCTTTTTCATCTGTTCGTTGAAGCGGCCGGAAATGATCGACATCACGAGAACGGCTAGCACGATGATGATGAAAGAGAGCAGGATGACGAAGGGATTGGATAACTGAAAGGCTGGATGCACCAACCACAGCACGATCCAGATCACTAGGAAAACCCCGGCAAACCCGATGATTTGATTGCGGATCGTGGCGGCAGTAAAAATGAGCCGCTCGGTAAAAAAGGCGCAGGGAAGGACGAGGGCCATGAAGAAGATAATGCCCCGAATGACGTCGTTTTGGGTGGTTTTGACGTCTGGATAGGCGCGCGACTCCAGCCCGAAGGCGGCGCGCGTGTGACGCACGAAATCGCCCCAGCGTTGCTCAGTGCCAGCCGCTGCGGCTTGGTTTAACTCGGCTTCGGCTCGATAGTGGAGGTCGTTTAGGCGCTGGTTCTCAATGGAAAAGCTCCGCAGTTCGCGCATCCGCGACTCGTCGAGATTCCACATGTCTTGGGCCGCTTGGAAGGTAGTGCGGGCAAAAGAGGTGCCGGGGCGGATCTCAAAGCCCTCGCCCTCGGCCTTGTCTTTGTCAGTGACGCTGGTGGAGTTGAGCAGCAGCGAGCGGAATCCCAGCAGGCCCGCGCCAAAACCCATTTTTATGCGCGAGCCGGGCCGCGCGAAGAGCACTCCGACCGGCTCGTTCTGGGCCGAGGGGCCTTCGCCAATGGTATAACCGTACTCCACGGGCGGGCCGTTCGTCTCGTCGAAGACCTGTACGTTGGCCAGCTTGGTGAGATAGCGCGGATCGACGATGTCGAAGAAATTGTAGGGCACGCAGGGGAAGAGGATGACCATCCACTGCTTGTCGCGCCAGTCCATGGAGACCCTCATCGGGTAACTCTCGTCGCCTTGCACGCCGCGGTCCGGGGCGTAGGTGATGCGGCCGGTGATCGGGTCCATGTAGTAGCCCTCGATCTGCACGTTGTTGACCCGCACCCGATTTACGTAAAAGGCCCCCTTGTCATCGACGACCTCGTAGTACTCGCCGCGCACGCCTTTATACGACTTTTTCTTGCCGTTGCGCATGACGGCTACTGCGTCTGCGCGCGGCAGGTCGGGGATGATACTGCGGCGCGGAAAGACCATGGTCCGGCCGCGGAGCGAGCGCAGATTGTCGCGCAGGCGCATCTTGAAGTCCGGGAAAAGCTCTGGGTCTTCAAAGGCCATCTCAAACATGCCGGCGAGCACCCGGATCTGTTTGGCGAGATTGGCGTGGTTGACGCGCTCGGCTCGGTCTAAGGGTGTATCGACGAGGAAGCGCGCGTCGTTGACTGTGACAAAGGCCAACGCTGGCGTGCCAGTCGCCAACACCAATTCGCTGTTGACCGATATTTCGCCCGGGACAAAGGTCTGCCAGCTCATTCCTCCTTCAGGGCTGATACCATTGACCAGCACGTCGCGCTGCTGGTAGCCCAACTCGCGACTGATCTTGCGCGCATAACCCATAAAGTTCTTGCCGAAGGGCGCGAAGTAGCGCTTGTAGTAAAAGCTGGTATTGCTGTTCCAGACTCCGAGTTCGTCGGTCTGCGACGAAAGGTCGAGACTGATAAAGAGCTTGACCGCGAGCGAATCGACTTTGGGGTCGGCCCAAGTTTTGTAGAGCGCCAAGCGCAAATCGTCGTCCGAGTGCAACTCATCAACCAGTTCATCGCGGTTTTTGAATTGTTCGTCGGCCAGGTGCAGCGCGCCTTGCTCTTGGCTCAGAAGCCCTTCGGCGAGAGCGGCGTCGGCAATGTGCGCGGCCAAGTCGGTGCGTCCTTCAGCAACGCTCCGCACGAGGGCTTCCTTGCCGGTAAATTCCTCCTCGCCGATGGCGTAGTGGATGCCGTCTTGGGCGATCATATTTTGCGCGAGTGCGGCATCGACGACCCGCCGCACCAGCATGTGTTCGATGAAGGGATCCTCTTTGCGCAGGTAGCGCTGGATGAAATCATCGACCCCGCGCAAGCCCAAGTGGTGGGCCGAAGTGGCGAGAAAGACGATCGTGCGCGCTGGCGGGTTTGCGCGGAAATAGCGCGCCAGTTCCAACAGCGCAGTAATGCTGGAGGCCTGCTCGGCACCCGGGGCGAGGGCTGGCACAACCGACATGGCGTCGTAGTACGCCTCCAGCACGATCACGTCTTCTTTCAGCAAGGGATCGTATCCGGGGATCGTGCCGAGGATATTCCAAGCGGGACGACGCTCCCAATCCATGCGGTACTCCAGATGGAGCGTCTGTTCGCCTTCTGTGGCCACCGGGCGGCGCAAGTGCGGGCCGGCTTGGCGATTGACCCAGAACCTCGGCAGGTCGAGCGGCATGGTGAGGAATTTCTTTTCCCCCTCCAAGTACACGGTGGAATCCGGCTCGATAAAGATGATGGCCTGCGCCCCGAGATAGGCGGCATTGAGCCAAGCGTCGCCCGAATTAAAGTCCATCAGGGCTACGGCCCCTTCGACTTGTTTGCCGTCCATATCCGCGTACTCACCCGCGCCAGCGTCTATCAGGCGCCCGGTCATCCCGCCTTCGGGCAACGTCGAGGTTTTGACGAGGTTGGGCCAGAGGCCGTGGATTGGCACTTGTTCGCCGCTGCCGACGACTTGCAGGAATCCACCCTTATCGACCGGAATCGAGACATCGTATTCGTGGATTGCGATATCGTCGAGGCCGATTGCGCGGAAGCGCTCCTGCACGATCTGGGCCGCTTGGTCGGCACCTGGATAGCCGGCGACCCTAGACTCCAAGCCAGCAAAGGTGTCCATCGTCTGCTGCACGCGCTCGACTGGGGTCGTCCGTGCCAACTCGGCAAAATCGACCTCGGTCCAGGCCGGTGCCACGCTGGCCAAAATCCAGCCGAGGGCCATCCACTTCACCGCGAACTTAGGCATAATTGTAACGCCTTTCTCAGATCCAGAAGACCACATTGTCGGTCATGCCCGTAAAAAAGTCGATAATCAACCAGAGCCCCGCGATAAAAAACTGGCCTATGATCAGGCCTAAAAAGAAGGGACGTGCCCGGCGAAAAAGGCTGGGACCGCCGTATTTCATCGCCAACAACTTTAAGAGCCAAGCGAGGGCGATGCTAAACCACAACTGGTCCATCAGCCACACAGCACCAATGGGGTATCCAATGGGATGCAGAGGCCACCACAAGAGCTGCTGACGCGCCCACATGAGCAGGGCCATGATGCCCCCGCCGACAAAAGTGTGAATCCAACCATCGATATTCGGCTCAGTGGGCGCGCTTAACTTGGTGGTAATATAATCAAAAGGGGCGCGAGTTCCACCACCAAAAAACCACGCGTTGAGGTTGATGCCGCCGTATTCGTAGGCGAGGTACAAAATCGTTGCGACCGAGCCGACAATGCTGACAAAAATCGCCAGCAGCACGTACCAAAAAAGCGGACGCAGCCGCGACCCCAACTCCTCGCCCAGCTTGAGGCCGTGCGCGCAGGAAGCCATGACAAAC
>JAPOYQ010000500.1 GCA_026706505.1 Gemmatimonadota bacterium | reverse complement strand
CTGGCCCAAGCGCACACCCGTCCCCTTGCTCTCGCCGACCTCCGCCTTCAGCATGGTTAGCTGTCCGGCTACGGGAGCCCGCACCGTCAGGTTGTCGAGCCGACCGCGGACGATTTCCAAGTTGCGTTCCATGCGCTCCACAGCCGAGACGAGCTGCACCACCTTGCTCACCGCCAGCAGCGAGTCCTGGGTCTGGGTCTCCTGAGTCAAGGCCATGCGGCGGACGCTGTACTGGTACTCGTCGCGCAGCCGCTCGTATTCCTGCCGCGATAGGATGGCCGTCAAATCTTCCGCCGACAGGCTCTCATAGCGCTCGAAGTTGCGCTTGTTGATGGCTAGCTGGTACTCGATCTCCATCAGTGATTTCCGCGAGCGCAGCAGTTCCTGCTCCATAGTCAGTCGGCCATTGCGCAACGCCTCCCGGCTGCGCTCGAGGTCGGCTTCCTGTTGCAGGACGGTCAGCTCCAAATCCGGGTTGGCAAGGCGCAGCAGTGGATCGCCCTCGGCCACAGAGGCACCCTCTTCGACGAACACCTGCTCCACTTGACCGCGCTCCAGGGCGTCGAGGTACACAGTATTCAGCGGCAGCACCGTGCCGCGCACTGGGATGTACTCCTGAAACGGGCCGAGCTCGACCGTCGAGATCGTCAGCCGGTCGCGCTCCACATTCAGCTTGCGCACCCCGAAGTCCGCGAGCAGGGCGTATCCGAATAGCCCTGCCAACAGCAAAGCAGCCGCGCCTATGGCGATGCGCTTGGGCGTGAACCGAGGCTTTTCGATTTTGCGATCCATGCCAACGCCGCCGCCGAGGCGGGTGCTACCGGGGCTCGGCTCGGGAGTGGGGTCTTTTTTAGAGAAAAGTCGAATATTTGCGGGCATAGCATTTGCTACCTTATCTTGTCGAAGCCTTTTCTCCAGAAATAGCAAGATACATGCCATATTCCTAACCCCTTGATAAAAAAGAAGATGAGTCAAATAGCCTCCTTGCCCGCCCCAGCGCTACTGTCCGCTGGTGATACACCTACTGTCCGCTGGCGTACACCAAGGAGTAAATCTTATGTCTGCTGAAGCCGCCCGCATTCTCGTCGTGGACGACAATCAAGACGTCCTCGTCGCCGCCCGCTTGCTCCTCAAGCAGCAGGGCTACCAAGTCCGCACCGAGACCGATCCCCAGGCCATTCCCAGCGCCCTCAAAGAGGAGTCGCCGGCCGTCGTCCTCCTCGACATGAACTTCACGCAGGAGGCAACCAGCGGCCGGGAGGGCTTCTACTGGCTCCAGCAAATCGGCGACCTGGACCCGACCGCCGTCGTCTTGCTGATCACCGCGTACGGCGATGTCGAGATGGCCGTGCGCGCCGTCAAGGAGGGAGCCGTCGATTTTGTGCTCAAACCCTGGCAGAATGAAAAGCTGCTCGCCACCGTGTCCGCGGCCGTGGAATTGCACCGCTCGCGCCAAGAAGCCGACCACCTCCGCTCGCGCCAACAGCGGCTGTCCGCAGACCTCGACCAGCCCTTTGGCGACCTCATCGGCGAGGCTCCGGTCTTACAGGAAGTCTTTCAAACAATGGCCAAGGTGGCCGCCACCGACGCCAGCGTCCTCATCCTCGGCGAGAACGGCACGGGCAAAGAACTAGTGGCGCGCGAGATTCACCGCCGCTCGGCGCGCGCCGACGAAGTCTTCATCTCCGTCGATATGGGTTCCCTGAGCGAAACCCTGTTCGAGAGCGAACTCTTCGGCCACGTCAAAGGCGCCTTCACCGACGCCCGCAGCGACCGCGCTGGCCGCTTTGAAATCTCCTCTGGGGGCACCCTGTTCCTCGACGAGATCGGCAACCTACCCCTGCCCTTGCAGGTCAAGCTGCTCGCGGCCCTGCAAAACCAGCAGGTCGTCCGCGTCGGCGCCAACCAGCCCGTATCCGTAGATGTGCGCCTCATATGCGCCACCAACCAGCCCATCCACGAAATGGCCACAGCCGGCACCTTCCGCCAGGACCTGCTCTACCGCATCAACACCGTGGAAATCCCCCTGCCCCCCCTGCGCGAACGCCCCGAAGACATCGCGCTGTTGGCCCGCCATTTCCTCGACCTATACCGGACCAAGTACCGCAAGGCATTGACCGGCCTGACCGCCGAGGCGCTCGCCCACCTGCGCGCGTACGCTTGGCCGGGCAATGTGCGGGAATTGCAGCACGCAGTGGAGCGCGCCGTCATTATGAGCGAAGGGAACCGACTAGCCGCAGACGATTTCCCCTTGACCGCGGCATCGTCGCCAGAAGAATCCGTCGCCTTTGACAGCTACAACCTCGAAGACGTCGAGCGCGAAGTCATCGCCCGGGTGCTGCGCAAGCACCAAGGCAACGTCAGCCAAACCGCGCGCGAACTCGGCTTGACCCGCACGGCCCTCTATCGCCGCATGGAGAAATATGGCCTTTAAGGGCGTTCTGCATCGCTTGGCGCAAGGAGCCCGCGCCTTCCGCACGCGAATCGTACTGCGCGTCGTCTTCCTCGGTGCCACCTTGTGGCTGCTGTTCTACACAATAGCCAAAGGAACCTATCATCTGGCCGTCCCCATCGTCATCGGCCTCGTCCTACTCTACCAACTCTACGCCCTCGTCCACTACGTCGAGCGCGCCAACCGCGATCTAGCGCGCTTTTTGAACGCCATCCGCTACGCCGATTTCTCGCAGACCTTTGTCACCGGTGACCTCGGCTCCTCTTTCGACGAACTCAAGACCGCGTTCAACGAAGTCCTCGACGCCTTTCGCCAAGCGCGAGCCGAAAAGGAAGAACAGGCGCGCTACTTGCAAACCGTGGTGCAGCACATTGGCGTCGGCTTGATCGTCTTCGACAACGCTGGCGAGGTGTCGCTGATCAACAACGCAGCCAAGCGCCTGTTGGGGGTGCCCCGCTTGGGCCACATCGCCGATCTCGACCGCGTCAATCCCATCTTAACCACCACCCTGCAAAACCTCGGTCCCCAAGGCCGAGACTTAGTGAGTTTGGAAGAGGTCCGACTCGCCCTGCACGCATCGGTGTTCCAGATAGGCGACCACAAGCACACCCTAGTGGCCCTCCACGACATTGGCCCCGACCTCGACGAAAAGGAAATGGAGGCTTGGCAAAACCTAATCCGCGTGCTCACCCACGAGATCATGAATTCCATCACCCCCATTGCTTCGCTGGCCGCCACTGCGGACGGCATGCTAAAAGACGACGCCCTCGACGCCGAGAGCACCGAAGACATCCGCACCGCGGTGAGCACCATCCAGCGCCGCAGCGAGGGCCTGCTGCACTTTGTCGAAGCCTACCGCGACCTTACCCGCGTACCAGCCCCCTCCTTTGAGATCGTCCCGGTGGCTGGTCTATTCGCCCGGGTAGAGCAGCTAATGCGGCCCCAATTCGCCGAGTCCGCGGTCGAGTTGCACACCGAGGTCAATCCGCCCAGCCTCGAATTGACCGCCGACCCCGAGCAAGTCGAGCAAATCCTCATCAACCTACTGCGCAATGCCCGCGAAGCCACGGCCGGTCGCGCTGGGGCTCGCGTTGACTTGACCGCTCATCTGGCGCACGACAAGGTCGTCGTCGAGGTCGCGGACAATGGGCCGGGCATCGTCGAAGAAGCGCTCGGCAAGGTCTTCATCCCCTTTTTCACAACCAAGCCGGACGGCTCCGGCATTGGGCTGAGCCTGTGCCGCCAGATCATGCGGCTCCACCGAGGATCCATCTCCGCCCGCTCGGAACCGGGGGTGCGGACGGTGTTTGCGTTGCGGTTTTGAGGAGATTAGCGAGTACGGTCGTAGAGCATTCGCAGTTCTACTTCACTGCGAACTGGCCGCTTGGATTATGGAAGAGGATACTTCTTAAATGAATTTCTCAGGAGACACCTTAAATAGCGCTGCCAATTTCCGGGCCGTTTTTAAGCTAATCGACCGCACCCCTCTCTCCATGTTTGAGATATTCTGACGGGGAACATCGCCAAGCATCTCACCCAATTTGGCCTGAGTCAAACCGCGATTCTCCCGGTAGATCCTCAGATTGTCGCCCGGCGTCATCTTTGATTTGATATTCCGATACCAGTCGGTCTCAAAAATATTCACTTTTTCCATGATCACACAAACGAACCTCTCTTGAGTGCGGCATCTGGATCGTACCAGACTGCTTGCACAAAAGCCTGTATCTCCTCTACAAAGCTCCAGATAACATCAGCTTGTATAGGGTTATCCTGATGAGCAGCGCGCACTTCGTTGGCGTCGTCGCGTTTTCCAGCCGGGAGTCGCTTTGCTCGCCGAAGCAGGAAGACATTATCGATCTCTGTCAAACGGCAGTCCTCTGGTGTCATGTCAAGATATTCTACTAGTGCGTAGTACTTAGCGATAGGACAGCCCTGCTTCAGCCGAGCTGCAGTGCCAGCGCACTCTTGGAACATGGTCTTGTCATAGTTCACCTTGATCTCAGCGGCAAAGACGGCAAGACAGAACGAACCTGATGAGGTTTCCGAGGGGTTGAAGCCCTCGTCTGGTGAGAACTGATAGTGGTGTACCAATCCGAGCATGGGAGGCTTAACGCATCCTGTATAGCCGACTCTAGGTCGCGATTGACCTTATCAGAGGCCGTCTTTCTGGCATACTTCAGGTGCTTACTTGCGACTCTCCGCACCTTTTCTTCGGGAAATAGTTGTGGCGACACATCATCTCGTTTCGTGACGAGAATGTCTTCATGGATCTTAAGACCGAATCTGTTTATGAAGTGACGCTCATAATGCCCAAGACGGGTGAAGCATGGATGCAGTCGGAGGAGGTCACGGATTATCCTTCCATTGTAAAACGGCACTCCTCTGACGTTCGATTCTCTTCCGACAATCAGTACGAGGATGCCCTCTTGCCGGATAGCCATAGCCATAGCGTTCAGAAACTGACTCATGTCGAGGCAGTACTGAATTACGGTTCGAAACCGGTTCCCTCTATTCCTGCGATTTGACCCAATTTCGCTCCGTGCGACACGCAACAGATCCCAACCCAAGAGTTCAACTATCGCTCGGTGATTCTGGTGGTAGTTGAAAACATTGATGTAGGGCGGACTGGTGATAACCAACCCCGCCTTTCTATCGAGAGCCTGATGCATGGCTCGCGCGTCTCCAAGTTGTGCATCAACAGGACTTGTAGTATACGGCAGTTCGCCTGCAAAGGTGGCTATGTAGTCGTACGACCGCCAAACAGCCTGCCCTAGGTCATTGATTCGACTAGACTCTGCCTTGAACAGAACGTTAGCCGCAAGACAAAGGGCCATGGAATCGTATGATGTAGCTGCGAGTAGCTCCTTGGCAAGCGCAAGCAGATTGGAGTACTTCTCTCGATGTTTATCTGCTTGGCTCATCAGCGGCAGATCATCGTACCTGCCCACGAGTCCGCTGAGGGATTCTCTGAGCTGCTCTATAATAGCCTCTCTCCGAGCGTTCGAAGTTCACCAAGTGGAAAAACTTCGACATGAGATACGCCGCAGGGTTCAACTCATTACCAAAGCATGGCATGTCATGGGACGCGGACTCGAACAGCACTGTCCCACTCCCTGAAAACGGGTCAACGACCAGATCCCCGGGGTCTGAAAAGGATTCAAGCAGGTAGTCGACCAACTGTGGTGTGAACTGCCCCCTCCAAGCGAGAGGATTAGCTCTATACTTTGAGATTACGTTTAGGCGACTCTGATCGAGTCGCTTCAGTGTTTCGGCCATTGTTCTCCTTGGAACTGCCAAAATGCAGTATTTGTCCTTCTATCCCGAGAATAATCTATTTGATCGGCTTCTCAGTTTTATCAAGCTACCTGCGGCTGATAGCGCTCGACCTTGATCTGGTCTTCGCCCCTGCGCGCTTGTGCCAGATCGTACGAGGTCTGCCGACGCAGCCAAAACTCGGCATTGGACCAGCCCGCCTTCTCCAGCCGAATGGCCAACTCCGGCGAAATGCCCGCATGTCCATTCAGTACGCGCGAAAGTGTGTGCCGAGCCACGCCCAGTACCTTCGCCGCCTCCGTGACGCTCAGACCGAGCGGATCTAGGCAATTTTCCTTGATACTACGGCCAGGGTGTAGTGGATTCTTCATAGCCATGATTTCTGACTCCGAGTCGATGCCGTACGCCTCACCTTTTTAAGCAGACACTACCCGTTCCTTGGCTAACTCCGCAGCATAGCCCACTGCCGCTTGAACGGACTCATGGGTAATCGACGGATAGCTTGTCGTGATTTCCTCTGAATCCAATCCATCCGCGAGGTTATCGAGGACCGTGGACACCAACACTCGGGTGCCCTTGAAGCAGGCTCTCCCATGGCATATTTCGGGATTAACGGTAATGTAGTCTCGCCAGTTCATGGGCTCTCTCCATCATGGTTTCGAATAGCCCAAATAAAGAGCCTGATCGAGAGTCGATCAAGGAACGAACATGCCACGCTACGCGATGCGAGCGCTCTACACATGCTGTCGCTGGGCAGTATCGCTACCCCCAAACGGCGACGGAGCTTGACGGAGCATAAGCGATTCATTAGATTAAATATGTTTTAATTAAATTTTATATAAAAATAATATAAATTAGCAACACTGCTGCGTCCCCATTCCCCCACGGAGGTGTCCCATGAAGCCAATGCTCACGCTTTTTTCCCTGTTGTTCCTCGCCTATTCACCTCTGTTTGCCACCGAGCTAAAAGGCACGGTACGCGATGCCGAAACCGGCGAATCACTGCCGGGTGCCAACGTCTATATAGAAGGCGTCGAGCGCGGAGCCTCTACAGACCTCGATGGACAATTTGCCATCGCCAATGTCGGAGCAGGCAGCCACACGCTCGTCGTAAGCTTTATCGGATACAAAGAACACAGCAGCCTCGTTGTCGTAGAAGCGGATGCGGTCGAGTTGTTTGTCGAACTCATGCCCGAGGTGTTTCGCGGCAAAGAAATCATCATCGTCGCCGATCGGGCCAAATTGCGCGAAACACCCGTTGCCTTCTCCGACGTGCCCAAAGCCGATATGCAGCGCAAACTCGGCTCGCGCGACCTGCCGCTGATTTTAAATGATACGCCGGGCGTTTATGCAACCGCGCAAGGCGGAGGGGCCGGCGACTCTCGCATCAATGTGCGGGGTTTTGATCAGCGCAACGTCGCCGTTATGATCAACGGCGTACCGGTCAACGACATGGAAAACGGCTGGGTCTATTGGTCCAACTGGGATGGGCTGAGCGACGTCACGTCGTCGATCCAAGTGCAGCGCGGATTGGGGGCTTCCAATCTGGCGATCGCCTCGGTGGGTGGCACCATGAACATCATCACCGATATCGCCAGTCAACGGCGCGGCTTCAAAATCAAACAGGAGGCTGGGAACAACGCCTTTTACAAAACCACGCTCAATTTTTCCTCGGGTTTGATCGACAAAAAAACAGCTTTCACCGTGGGCATGACGCGCAAGAGCAGCGAGGGCCTGCCCGCTCAGGCGTGGTCGTCGGCGTGGGCTTACTTTGGTGCGTTGAGCTTTTTGGCATCCGACACGCACAAAATCGATCTGTTCGTCACCGGCGCACCGCAGCGCCACGGGCACCGTCTCTACAAGCAATCCATTGCAACCTTTGACGCCGATTACGCCCGCTCATTGGGCATTGACGTTGCGGACGCAAAAAACTACGGCGTCGATTACAATCCCAACTGGGGACGCTCGCCCTTTTCGTCCTATCAAGAGTATTACAACGGCAGCGTCCACGATGCACGCGACAGCGCAATCATCATGGAGCGCGAAAATTTTTACCACAAACCCCAAGCCAATTTGAACTGGTACTGGACCCCCAGCGCGCAATTTATGTTGTCCAATGTATTCTACTTTTCGCGCGGAAAAGGCGGCGGCACCGGGCGTTTAGGCGACAATCCGGGCACACTCGACGATGGCACCATCAACTGGCAACGCGTTGCTGATGAGTTGAATACCCAAGCCGATTCCGCATTGGTAGCTGCCGGCGAAGTGGGTGCCGACGAGATTGCAGCACAGACCATTATCCGCAACTCAGTCAATCAGCACTTTTGGTATGGATATTTGGGCACGGCCGAATACCATTTGAGCGACATCTACAAGCTGACCTTTGGCACGGATTTGCGCTATTACAAAGGGGAGCACTGGCGCGAAGTGCGCAATTTGCTCGGTGCCGACTACTACGTCTTTGAATGGGACAACAATGCCACGACCGCCG
This sequence comes from Gemmatimonadota bacterium, assembly GCA_026706505.1. The sequence goes on along the minus strand of JAPOYQ010000500.1, from coordinate 1,249 downwards.
TCAAGCGGCTCGGCGACAAAGTCTCCTACCACAACGATGGCCTTACGCGCTGGGGGGGCGGCTTTGCACAGCTCGAAGGGCAGTTTGACAAATTCACGGCCTTTTTGAGCACCTCGGGATCGGTGACTGGTTATAAGCGCATCGACTATTTCCGCGCCAAGGTCGATGGCGACTGGGACCAGACAGCCTGGGAAAACTTCTCCGGCTACACCATGAAAGTAGGTGGCAACTACAACGCCACTCCCACAGTCAATGTGTATGCCAACATGGGCTGGCTCTCGACCGCGCCCAAATTCGACTCGGTTTACCACTACGACAACAGCCTGTACGATCCCACGTTTAATGAAAAGGTCGCCTCTTTTGAACTGGGTGCCGGTTATTTCAAGCGCGGTATGTTTACTGGCAACGCAAACTTCTATTACACCAAGTGGATAGACCGCTCGTGGCCCAAGAGCATTTACAGCGAGAAGCTCGACCAGCGCTTGCGATTTTTGCTAAACGGCATTGATGCGCTGCATACCGGCGTAGAGTTAGACCTGAAGGCGCGTCCCCATGACAAATTCGAGGTACGCGGCATGGTGTCGCTGGGAAATTGGGAATGGCTCAACGATGTCGATGTGACATTTTCGCCCGAAGAGGATCCAGAGACGATCGGCGAATTTCAAGTCTATGCCAAAGGGCTAAAGGTGGGCGACGCAGCACAAAAGACCTTGCGCCTGAGCGGTGCGGTATTTCCCACGCGCGGCCTCTACGCCTCGCTAGGTGTGCGGCGGTTCATGGATCACTACGCCAAATTTGATCCCGCCAACCGAACCGACCCCGACGACCGCGCACAGTCGTGGAAACTCCCAGATTACAATCTGATGGATCTACACGCGAGTTACACGCTGCCCGGCGCTTCGTTCAGCAATATGAAGCTGCGATTGCACGTCTTCAATTTGCTCGACGAAAGCTACGTGTCCGATGCCGATGACGGCGATGGCCACGACGCCGCAAGCGCTCGCGTATTCCTCGGGCTGGGACGTCGCTGGAATATTTCACTGTCGTACGATTATTAACTGACGTTACGCATTGTAGGGGGCGGTTTTAAACCGCCCCCTACTGGCCTCGTCTCGGTAAGGCCCTGCTCTACCGAGAATGGGACAGGCGCACGTATAGGTAGCGGCCCATAAAGTCGTACGTGTTGGAATCAGAAGTACCGAGGAACCCATTGAAGATCACCGCCGGCGGCTGATCGAGTAGATTGTTG
>JAPOYQ010000359.1:5727-9468 GCA_026706505.1 Gemmatimonadota bacterium | reverse complement strand
GTTTTGCGTTTGCCAGTGCGATGCACAAGATACTGAAACAAATCCTCCAGTATGGGCTAAGCCTAGGCTTGATGGGGCTTTTTATCTATTGGGCCTTTGAGGGGATAAACCGCGGGGAACTCTGGGATGCCATGACCGGTATTTCGCCGGTTTGGGCCGCTGTCATGTGCGTCGCAACGCTGGGGACCTTGGTACTGCGGGCTTGGCGCTGGATGGTCCTGATGCGTCCTTTTGCGCCGCAAGTGAACAACCTCAACGCGTCGCTTGCCCTAGCTATATGCTATGCAGCCAATGTGGTCGTGCCGCGCTCAGGCGAGGTCTTGCGGTGCGTCAGCCTCAAGTGGACCACCGGGGCGAGCATCAGCGCCCTAATGGCCACGATCGTGGTGGAGCGCATTCTAGATCTGTTTTGGCTTATCGTTTTGTTCTGGCTCATCGTCTATGTAGATATTGCCCTGCCCGTGCTTTGGATGCCGGTCGATGCAGATCGGGACACCATCGGTCTGTTGGCCCTAGCCGGCTGCTTGATCGCGCTGAGCGCCTTGGTTTTGGTGTCGGTTTATCGGGAAAAAATTTTGGCTGGAATGCGTCCGCTGCTCACGCGGATCGCTTGGGGACGCGGCGAGCGGGTCCTCGAAATCATCGAGACCTTCATCGGCGGGCTTTCCGCCCTGCGGCAACAGCCGACGGCGTACTTTGAAATACTAGTTAGTTCGATTCTGCTCAACGGGGCCTACGTGTTCATTGTCTACGCGGCTTTTATTGGTATGGGGCTAGACCAAACATACGACCTCGACGCGGCAGCCGCACTGGTGATCATGGCCATATCGTCTATAGGAGTGATTGTTCCGACGCCTGGGGCGATCGGTTCGTATCACCTCCTCTTCGGCGAGGCCATGCACCGCCTCTATACGGTGCCCCTTGCCACCGCTTTGGCCTGCGCTACGTTGACCCATGCTTTAGCAACTCTGACCTATGTCTTCGTCGGTGGTCCAACTCTGCTGTGGCAGTGGCATCGGAGTCGGCAGGATAGTTCAGAAGATCCAGACGATTAGCGTCGATCCGCCCACGTAGCCGAAGGCCTCTATCAGCCCGGCACCCACATTCGGCTGCTCCTCGATCTGTTCGGCACCCAAGCGCACTCTGGGTGCCAAGAGTACATCGGTCAACTTGTGGATTATGTAGAGTGCGACAAAACCAAAGACCATGTCCACGCCAAAGGTTGTGAGGCCGACGATCCACCCTGCGTAGTCGCCGGCTACGGCGATGCTGACGATATTGCCCATGCCCACCAACACGCCGCCAAACGCTAAGCCGACCGCGGCATTATCGCGCTCTAGTTCGCTGTGAACCGAATGCGGAGTAATCCACTCGTAGAGCAGCCCAGCCACTATCAGCACCACTTGGGCCAAGAGCCAGAAGGCTACGCCGCTCCACAGCGGCCCCTCGCCCTGCACGATAGCCAAGACAATCAAGCCATTGGCAATATGCATCCCCGCCTCGACAAAGGCCGTCCCCATATTCTGATCCTCGATGACCTCTTTGCGATTGTCGAAGTGAGGCAGGAGCACTCGCTCGCAGAGCACGCCAGCGATGAGCATCAAGACAATCGCCAAGAGGCCGTACCCGGCGATGCCAATCAGATCGGCTTGCCAGCCGAGCGAAGGACCGCTCAACGCTCCCCCCAGCGCTAGGCAAATCCCAAAGAAATAACCGCCCACTGCAACGGCCATCGCGTGGTTGTTGCGGCCGTAGAGTTCGTCTTTGAGATTGACCCGGCGAAAAACCCGGGCATAGGCCTGCTTGGCAACAAAGAGCAGGACGAAAGCCTCTAAAAGATAGACTAGGGTCTGAGCCATCGTCATTAAAGTATCCACTGGTTCCCCCTATTTTCCAAAGCGCGAGGAACCGCGTCCCCACCCGGAGGTGGTGCGGCCCATGCGGTTTTTGACTTGGCCACTAAAGGCCTGGCGGCGGCTTGCCTGGCGCTGGTAGAATTGTGGCCGCGTCTTTTGAGTCTGCGAGCCACGCGACCCAAAAGTGGGCTGGCCTCCTTTCACCGGCCCGTAGTACGGGCGGCCCCGTTCCCGGTTGCGGCGATAGTCCTCCCAATCGCCCCGGCCAACGCCCCATCCCCCCATTAAATCGCGCATCAGCGCGTACTGGCCGTAGAATTGCCAAAACCCGCCACCCCCCCAAAACCCGTACTGGGGATTGCCGACGTATTGGTAGCCGGGCGGATGCGCTTGACTGGTACCGGTGCGGCGACCGTCCAGCGACTTGGAGGCCACGACCATGCCGACGTAGTTGTCGTAGCGATAGAAGATCTCTTCGCTGACTTCCATCCAATCGGTGCGGCGCTCTTGATACACGATGGTATCGCGCCCGGCGACGCGCTGTCCCGCAGCGGTTAATACCTGAAAGCGGAGGAAGTAGTCGGGAAAAAACGAGGGGTCTTCGATGCGGGTATCATCGACGATCAGCGAGTACTCGGGATAGCGGTCTAAGTCGCGCACCAATTCTCTCACTGGGTCTTTTGACCCGCAGGCAATCAGGCCCCACAGAGCTAAGGCCGCTACGCGCCAAGCCATTTCAAGTGTCCTCCTCCACCGGCAGGATGTCGGTGAATTGGTATTCTTCTACCTCCAAGCCCGCGTACGCGGCAAAATCGCGCTCTCCCCACTGGCTTATAAAAAGCACCTTGCCTTCTTCTCCTTCAAACGACCAATTGACAAATTCGCGCTCCGCATCGGTGCCGTCTTTGCGGTACAGGCCGGCGTCGCTCGTGCTCCCCGCGTATTCATCACCCTCAAACCGTACAGTTTCAGGCGGATCGCCGTCGGCGATGATCGCCGCTGCAATATCGCCTTCGATCTCGTCGATGCCAATCGCTCGCGTCAAGATCCAATAGGCTTTGCCGTCTTCTACGGCGCGTTCGAGGAAGCGCACCTGACTGTCGGCCTGCAATTCCCATTCCTCGGTAGTATAGCCGTCGTAGTCATAGCTTCCACGGCCTGTAACCTGCCAGGTTTTGAGGTCATAATCAACCAGAAAGCCCACCTTCATAGTGCTGAGCGAATACTCCTGATAGGTCGGTTCGTCCTCGTTTTGGCGACCACCGAACCATTTCCTTAAACCCATCTGGCATGTCCTTTCAAAACTGAGTGCCCCAACCCTGTCGATAATAACGCGCCAGCACCGGCCTATCAAGTCGGTTGGCCTGCACGGGTAAGCGGGCCATATCGCCGTCGAACACCGAGAGGGCATCCCAGACTTGGCGGTCGATATAGCGCGTGGGAACGGCAAAGGCGACTGCTGTCGGATCCAGCCCGGCGGATCCTGCCAAGTGGAACCCCCACTCGCCAAAAGAGGGCACGTGTAAGTGGTAGGAGTGGACGGCAAAGCCCGCTTCCTCCAAAGCGGCGGCAATGCTCCAGTACGCCGCGCGGACGTGGTACGGGCTAGAAGCTTGGGTCGCCAAGACGCCTTGTGGGCTGAGCAACTTGCGGCACAGCCTATAGGCCTCGACCGAATAGAGCTTGGCCAAGCTCTCCTCGCGGGGATCGGGTAAGTCGATTAGTATCGCGCCATACGGCACGTGCTCGCGCTGCAAAAAGACAAAGCCATCTTCGTTGATCACGCGCACTTGGCGGCGATTCAAGGCATTGTCGTTGAGTCGGGTCAGGTGGATATTGCGTTGGGCCAACCGCGTTACCGCCGGGTCGAGATCGACTAAATCGA
>JAPOYQ010000359.1:0-5717 GCA_026706505.1 Gemmatimonadota bacterium | reverse complement strand
GCACTTCCCGCGCCGTCAGACCATCCCCTCCCCCGATGATGAGCACCCTTTCGCGGGAGGGCGCTAGCGCCATAGCCGGATGGACTAGGGCCTCGTGGTAGCGGTGTTCGTCGATGGAGGCGAATTGCAAGTGCCCATTGAGATAGAGTCGCAGGTTTTCGTCGCGCCGGGTCAAGACGATTTGCTGGTAGGCCGATTGCTCGCTGTGGACGATGCGATCTTCGTAGAGGTCGCTTTCCCACCGCGCCCGCAACCCCTCCCCTTGCCAAGCCAAGGCCCCTAGCACCGCAATAACCAAAAGTGCTTGCGCCCCTAGCGAACGAAAAGCACGCTGCTCTAGCAACACTCCCTTAAACGCAAGCACCACGCCGAGGCCGAGGCCGGCGTTGATCAAACCAGCGACCAACGCCGTATGCAGGCTGCCGAGGAAGGGCAACAGGATATACGGGAAAAGCAACGAGGCCAACAAGGCCCCTAGATAATCGAGGGACAAAACATTAGATAACGCAGCGCGTAGCGTACCGTGACCGCGCAAAAGCCGGGTAATCAGCGGCACTTCCAAACCGATCAACGCGCCAATCGCCGTACTCAGGGTCAACATGCCAGCCCTAAAGTGGTCGGTGTATCCGTAGAGCACGTAAAGCACGCCAACTGAAATCCCACCCAAAAGCCCCAGCCAAATCTCTAGCTGGGCCAGCCGCGTCAACAGCAAGTGGTCGGCGACAAAGCGCGAAAGCCAAGAGCCAAGCCCCATCGCAGCGAGAAAAAAGCCGATCGTCAGAGAAAACTGCTCGACGCTATTGCCGAGGAAGTAGGACGACACACTGCCGATGAGTAGCTGATAGACGATGGCGCAGACCGCGGCCGAGAAAATGGCCACCAGCAAAAACAGCGCACCCAGCCTAGGCATCCGCAAGCCCTCCCAGCGAGGAGGAATACGCCATGCCAAGACAGTCCATGGCCCGCTCCGCCGCCAGCATACCGGAAAATATGGCTTCTTCGCACAGGGGCAGCCCCGTCGCATCGCACGAAGCAAAAAATATCCGCTCCATTGGCTGCTGTCGCCAAACGGCCATCGGCCCCCACAGCGACCCAGGACTAGGCCTCATCATTCCGTGCCCCCAGCGATACAAATCGATGCGCTCTACGAGGTCGTCTAGCTCCGGGTGAACTCGGCGCAGATCGGCCATGATCTGTTTGACCCAGAATGAATGGTCGTGCGCGAGCAAGGCGTGCCGGGCGTCTGCGAGTTGGTTGACAAAGGGCCAATAGTACATCAACACGCGACCGCCCCCGCCCTGCTGATGATCGGCGACCACATAACCCAGTGACGGGCTATCGTACAAAACATTGTCCCAAGTAGTCTGCTGGGCAGCGAGCGGTTCTTTGAGAAAAATCGCCGCTACCAACCAAGGGCTATACTCGATGGCCGCCATGGCCTTGGCCTGTGCATTCGGCAGGTCTGCAATCGCATAAGGAGCTGTGTGGAGCTTGCCAGCGTACACCACTGCCCGCGCGGTCAGTTGCCGTTTTTCCCCGGTCGCCAAATCGACGTATCCCAATCGCACCTGCGACCGTTCTTCGGCCAGACGAGCCACTAGAGATTGTCGCTTTATTTCGTTCTTCCCCAATCTATTAGCGAGTTCTGTAACTAGGTGCCCATTGCCCTCGGGCCACGTCAGCGTGTGCGCTGGGTACGCTTTGTGTACTCGGTAGTCGTAGAATCGACAGGCATAGTAGTGCATCCCGGCCCAAGCCGAGACTTGGGCCGCCGTGCTGCCGTAGTCGTCGCGGCAGGCGTAATCGACCAGCCAGTGGAGCCGATCGTCATGCCATCCCTCTTCGCGGAGATATTGAGCCATACTGATCTGGTCCAAACGCCGGACCCTGACATCGGTCGTGCTGTAGCGCAAGGGCATGGCAAAAGCCCGGCGTCCGTCCCGGCCGTGATGCAAGGCCCAGCGCAGCATCTCGTCTTCAAAGCGCAACAACGCTTCGCGCTCCCGGTCCGATGCGTCGATAAACGGATCTAATCCATCGGTCCAGCGACCCCGATAGAACAGCCGTTCATGCGGCCAGCGCAGCATCGTCCCAGCGGCGACCATAGGCTTATTCGCCGCGTCGTAGCCGTCGATGACGCCTAGATCTTGCAGTATTTCGTGGATGCAGTCGGCTTCGGCAGGAGGAATGTTGATGTAGTGAGCGCCCCAGGGAAATGCCTGGTCGCCCCATTGGCCACTGCGACTGGTACCCCCTAGCTGGTCGTCGAGGTCGAGGAGGAGAATCCGCTCCACCCCCGACCGACGCAACTTCCACGCCGCCGCCAAGCCGGAGATCCCACCGCCGACAATGGCGACATCGCACGCGGGCTCAGCCGCGGCGAAGTCTGCCCAGGAATGCACATCGCGCAGCAGGTGCCCATGCGGTGGTCCCTCGTTGACGATCCGCCCGGGAATCGGCCGCTGCTGCTGGTCAGACGAGCAACCGCTCCAAGCGGCCCAGCTACCAGCGGCGGCGAGCGCGCCGAAAAATTGCCTGCGGCTAAGGGTCTTCATCCCATGAGCCACGGGCGACAGCCCTTATTTTGCTGTCTTCATTCTGGCCTTGAGTTGGGCCAGCGAATCATCTACCTTGGCTCCCTTGCTGTCGGCGAGGGCCTTGTTGATCTCGTCGTCAACGCTCGTCGCCGCGTCTCCCATATCGCCATAGGCTTCGGCGAGGGCTTCCTGCTCTTCGGTCTTTTCCTTCATCCGTTCGAGCAGGGCCGTGGTACCCTTGGAGTCGATGTTGGCCAAGTGCTGGTTGATTTTGCGGGTGGCGTTGGCGGTTTTGGTGCGCGCCTTGAGGGTTACCAGATCGTTTTCGTACGAGGCGATTTTCGACTTCAGATCGTTGACATTGCTCTGCAGCTTGTCGGCCATCGCCTGTTGGGCTTGGGCCTGTTGGGAGGCTTCTGAGTGCCGACTCTGGGCCTCTTCGACGCGGGTCAAGGATTCGCGCGCCAAGCGGTCGGCTTCGGCTTCCTCCATCTGGCCAGATTCGGCCTTTTGCAACAGCAGCATGGCCTTGCGCTCGTAGTCTTCGGCGCGCCGGCGGTGGTCTTCGGACTCGCGGCTGAGCCTGATGGAAATCGCCTTGACCTCGGCCAGAGCCTTGAGACTTTCCTGCAAGTCCTTTTTTAAGTCGCGGATCGCTTGCTCGCTCATCTTGATCGGGTCTTCGAGCTTATCCACTAAGGAGTGGGCCTCGGCCTGCCCGGTTTTAAACAAGCGTTGAAATATACCTGCCATGTCCTATCCTCCTATTTGGCGGCAAACCCCAGTAATTCCTCCCCGTGCTCGGCCAAGCCGAGGCTAAGGGAGTTGATCGTGCTTTCCAGTTCGTTTAAGTCCAAATTCTCCAGCGCCAGCGTATTGCGATAGAGCAGCGAATCGCCTTCTTCGTTGAGGACGAAGGCACCAAAGACCAAGTCGCGGTTCATCTGCAAAATCCGCTTATAGGTGTCGGCAGCCCCAGCAGCGACCTGGAGGATAAGCTGCTCGATCACCAACACCGTATCCTCGCAATCAACGACCAAGTTCTGCACCCCTCGCTCCTCGTCGTTGACAATGATGATTTCCTCCTCGGGAATCTCCTCGGCAATGGCAAGGCCCAACTCGAGGACGTACTCCTTTACTGTGGCAAAATCAGCCATAAGCTTCCTCCGATGCTAGTTTAATGGGTCGTCAGAGACTTTTCCAGCTCTTTATAGGCATGCGTCAACTGGGCGCACAGCGCGTTAGCGACCTCGCGCTTGGCCGGGTCCTGTGCGTGGCGGTCGGGGTGGTACTGCTTCATCAACCGCTTCCACCCTGCTTTCACTTCCTCCAGAGTCGCCCCATAAGGCAGCTCCAGATTGGCGTAATACCCTGCGAGTACCGGGTCTTCGGCCGGTGCGGGCGGCGGAGGCGGAGGCTGCCAATGCTCATAGGCATCGCTCGGCTCGCTGGCCGTAGTGTGCGCCCTCACGACGCGGAATATGCGCCCGAGTAAGTCCATAAATGGCGAAGGTACAAGGGTTAATGGACCTTGTCCACCCCCTCAATAGGCGAGAGAAGAAACGGCCTTTTTAATAATCGACAAAGCCGCGCTTAACATGCCGATCAGGGCCATGCCAACCCCAAAGCCCACGCTCAAGACCATGGCGTATTGCCGCCATTGCTGCCTGCCGTACCGCTTCCAGAAGTAGCGTCGGGCGATCAAGGCCCCGATGATTTGCGCAATGAGCGTGTGCGGAAGGTTGTTGACGCTTTGGACGTATCCCCAGACCATAAAGATCGGCATACCCAAAAAGGTCATAGTGAAATACGCCACCAAGCCGAAGGCCGCCGCACCAGCGATGATGGGCCATTTCCTGCCGCCGAGGGGATGGCGCGTATCCTCGTCAATCAGGCCGTCGCCATCGTCGTCGCGGTTGTTGACCAACTCTTCGTCGATGCCCTCGATGGCCCCCTCCCGATAGGTCAGGCCCAAGGGGAGAGACGACGCATCGGCCACCAAACCTTGAAGCCGGTCTCCATCCCGCTCCCACTCGACCAGCACCGTAGTCGCGGTCTCCTCCACGACCGCAGCAAAAGCGGCCACCACCACCTCGCTCTGCCACATATCCTGGGCGATACCTTGACCGTTGATCGTCATAAGATGGTCGCCCGCTTGCAATCCCAAGCGGTGGCCCAATCCCTCCCCGGCCACGGTGGCGACGCGCACCGCGTCATATTCGGTCCATCGCTCGACGAATGACGTGTCCGCCGCAAACTCAAGTCCCAGTGCTTCCCCCGGCCGGCGCACCACAGCACGACGCATGGTTTTCTCATCCCGCTCCCAAGCGGCAAACACTGAGTCCGCCCCTTGGGTAAAATACCGATCAATCCGCTCAGTATCCCATTGCGGGACGCGGAGTTCGACGCCGTTTACCACGCGGAGCCGGTCGCCTTCTGTCAGCCCGAGTTGGTCTCCCAGCCCTTCTGGCCCCACACTCTCGACGATGGCGGCGATGTTGAGATCGCCGTCGTCGTCCTTGCGGTTGCCAGTAAAGCTCATGTCCTGCCACAGGACCTCAAAGAGCAAGGGCCGATCCGAAGAGCGCTGCAAAAACTCGCCGTCAAAGCTGGGCAGGCGATCCACTTCAAAGTCGAAATCAACCGAATCGCCTGGGGCCAGATCGACCGCAGCCCAGAATTCGGGGTTCGGCGTGTCAATGGCCGCGCCATTGGGTGGCCAAAGGAGCTGGGGGCCATCCTTTGACTCGGCGGCTATTTTCTCGGCGGCCTCGGGCGGTGGCGGCGCGTCTCCGCCGCTGAAATCGGCGTAGAAGTAGCCGGTCTGCGACCAAGGGTCATAGTCGCGCTTTACCGGATCCGGCACCTCTAAATCCCTAGTGGTTCTCGCCCGCCAGTACCACCAACGGCCGTCCTGCAAATTGCTCGGACTCCACACGGCTTGCCCTCGGGGCACAACATCCCCCTTTAGCTCCTCGCCAGCGCGCCACATGATGTTGTACATCGTGCTAGAGTAGTAGAGCGCACTGTCAAAGGCGCGCAGCGGCCACATGATTTGCGCGTATGGATAGCTCTCCGAAGGAATGGGAGCCAAGCGCCAGAGGAAGGTCCAGTACATCAGGCTCACCCCAAAGACGATGGGCAGCATAAAGAGCTCGGCCTTGAGCAGGCTGGTGAACC
>JAPOYQ010000702.1 GCA_026706505.1 Gemmatimonadota bacterium | reverse complement strand
GGGTGCGAGAGCGATTATTGCCGCCGTCCAAGGGGGAGGCTCAAAATTGTCTATGAAGCGTCACACATCCTTGGAGGTGGGGAATTCATAGAAGTTGTTGTACTTGGCTGCCACGGCCTCGTCGGTGAGCGGCCGGTCGAGCGTGGAAAAGTCATCATTTGTGGGAGCTGGATACCACTCTGATGGTGGGATTGGCTCGATAATCGTGGGACTGAGATATTTTGTTGGATCGACGAGCGTTGCTGGATTGAGGAGCTTTTCTGGAATGCATCCCGCAAGCAGGCCGATGGAGCCCAAGCCGGCCCGCCGGATGAACTTGCGGCGGTTGAGATAGACGTCTTCGTCGGTGGCCTGACACTCGGAAATCTCCCATTTTTTGCGCGGCATCACAGCCTCCTTTCAATGGAAGTACGACCAAAATATAACAGATTGGCTCTGCAGCCGCGATTTTTTTAGCGCTTGAAAGCCAGCCCCACGGCGTAGGTCGTGCCCGCTGCGGTATTGCAGCCAGCCGCGATGTGGAATAGATCGACGCCAACTTCCAGGTTTTTACTGAGAGACCAGATCAATCCCGGGGCCAGCTTGAGGATGTCTTGGTCGCCGACGAGACCACCTTGTCCCATGGCGCCGCAATCGCCCATGGTGCGCATCCCTTCGACCACGCCTTTGACTAGCAGGCGATTATAGGTGACCCCGGCCTCTAAGCCATAGAAGAATTCGTCGCTGAAGGCCCCGCCTCGCTTGCGATAGCCGACCGTGCTCGTCAAGTAGCCTGGGAGTGGGTACAGCGACTTGCCTACCAACAGGCGCATGTCGATGTCCCTCTCGCCCGTGCCCAAGGGAACCTTGTTGTCGGCCCCATCCACTGGACTCAACCCCAAACCAAGTCCGCCCGCGTCTAGGGAGCCAATGCTGTCTTGGTCTATGTCGTAGCCCAAGGGGAATTTGCCCCCCAGCGCTAGGGAGACCACCGCCGGATTGCGCAGCAAGCGCCAGCGCAGGCGCAGTTCCAAGTCGGCTAGGCCCGAGCGGATTTCGTCGGGGTGGATGCGGGTTATGGTGGTATCGGGGCCGTCGCTTCTGTTGAATACCTTCACCTCGGTATTCTTGTACACCAAGCGCTTATAGGGCAGGGTGGCCACCAAGGTCAAGCGCTCCCACAAACCATATTCTAGGTAAGCCGATATACTCTCGTCGCTCAACTCTTCCATGCTGGGTTTTGCCACCCGCTCCCGCCGCTCGCCAGCGGCGTCCAGATAGTCTTGGGAGCGGAAGGAAAGCCCGGCGATTTTGAAGTACATGCCGCCTGGGGCCTGCGTCCAAGCGCCGGCGTGTAGTTGGGTCGGGGCAATCGCCAGCAGGAGGGCCGCCAGCGGGATCCAGTGCCGCAGTGGGCGGAGCGAATTTGGTCGAGTGTTGTGGTTCATAGAAATCTCGCGGAAAGTGTTGGCGTTGAGCGATCCCCTAACTATTCTGTCGATTATGTACCGACCACTCACAAATGGCAATGTTCCTAGTCCTGTGGCAGCGTTGCTCAATAGACGTAGCGCAAGCCGACCTGCACTTGGCGCGGGTCGCCCAAGCCCGACTGCACGGTGCCGTCGAAATTGAACAGGAGGCCGACGCTAGAGGGATCGCGGAAGTTGTCCGTGTTGAGCAGGTTGAAGACCTCGACAATGGCCTCCAACTGGCCGCTGCCCACCAAGATAGGCCGCGACAAGCGCACGTCATAGGAGAAAAATTCGTTGTCCTTGCGCAGCGTATTGCGCGCCGTGATGCTATTGTCGCTGCAGATCCGGTCGGAGGCCGCGCCCCACGGGTTGGTCGAGCGGCCGCCCGCGCAGGAGGCGGAGACCGGCTGCGCTGAATAGTAGCTCAGGCGCTGGTTGAGCAAGATTCCGCCGGGCAATGCGGCCAAGGCCCACGCATTGAAGCGGTGGCGCTGGTCGCGGTCCGAATAGCCCCACTCGCGCTCCAGTTGGGTCGCATCGACGTAGCGGAAGGTGAAGGGATCGCGCTCGTTGTCGTCGTCGGACTTGTCCCACGACAAGGTATAGTTGAGTTGGAATTGCAAGGCGTCTTGCACCATTTGGCGCAAGCCGAAGCTGAGGCCGTGATAGCGCGACTTGGCCGTGCTCTCGACCACGGTCAAATCGCCGATCCCGTTGCTGCCATCGGCCCCCAGCCCCGTCGCCCACGGAGAGCCGAAGATGGCATCGTTGCGGTTGACAAAGCGCGTTAGCTTGTCGGTGCGGGCATACGTGTACCCGAAGGAGCCGACCAAACCCGACGCATGTAATTCGCGTTCGATGCCGACGTTTGCGCTGATGGTGCGCGGGTTCTCGAAATTTTGGTCAAAGACAAAGATGCTGGGCCAGAAGGGATCGCCTTGGGGCGTAGGCAATAATTCGCCGTAGGTCGGCAGCGGTCCCAAATGGGCGTCAGGGCGCTGGAGCGGAAAATGGATTGCCCGCGCGAGCCGTTGGTCGAACGCGTACTGGCCAAGTTCAAGCCTGGGATGCGGGCGTAGTAGATCCCAGCGCTGCCGCGTAGCAAGGTCTTGTTGTCGCCGTGCACATCGTAGGCCACCCCTAGGCGCGGCTGGAACATATCCCAGTCCGAGGGAATGGTGCCGTTGGAGGGGAATTCGTAGGTGCCCGTCTCGTTGCTCACTGTTTTACCAATGAAATCGGCGAAGAATACCTCGTCTGGATCGGTGAGCACATCGGGCTGAATTTGCGCTTCCCAGCGCAGGCCGTAGTTGAGCGTCAGCTTGTTCGAGGGCTGCCAACTGTCCTGCACGAACAGGGCCAATTCGTGCTGCGGGATCTGCTGAGTGCCCGCTTCTTCCACGGTCAGGTCGCCGACGCCGGACTGCTGCAAGTAGAGCAGAATCGGCCCGGTGATATCCGTCCCGTCGGGGCAGGCCCCGGTGGTGCTGGTGCTGCCATCGGCGCACTCGACGTAGCCGTTGCCTTGCTCGACGAAGTTGAGAAAGCCATCTAGCGAGCTGAAGATGTAGCGGCCATTGGCAAAACCGATGAAGGTCTGCACGGATTCGACGCGGTTCCACTCGACCCCAGCTTTGATTAAGTGATCGCCCTTGGCTACGGAGATGTTGTCGAGCGCTTGGATGCGGGTGTCGTAGTACTCAATCGGAATGAAGAACGGCATGCCAAAGCGATAGCCGTGAACAAAATCCATGCCAGTGTCGGGGAAGGGGCGGCCGGTGTTGGGGTTGTCCGGGCCAATGTAGGGGCGCGGGCGATCTTCGCGGGAGAATTGGAAGCGGAACTCGTTGGTGGTGGTCGCGGATAGCAGCGATAGCAGGCTGCCGTTGAAGGCGTGCGACCAGTCCTGTTCTACGGCATTGGCGCTGCGCGCCCACGAGTCCACGTCAAAGGTGCCGTTTTCCTGTTCGGACCAAGTGTAATTGTATTTGAAGGTGGCGTAGTGCGCATCCGACAGGCGGGCGTCGATCTTGGCGAGGAAGGCGCGGGCGTCGTTGGTGCGGTCAATCGGCCCGTAGTCGCCGGCTAGCGCCCCGCTGAATTGCTCGTCCATAAAGGCGCGCAGCCGGGCATCGATGCGCTCGCTATCACTCTGCTTGGTGTCTCTAAATACCTGTTGGTCGTAGGCGGTAAAGAAAAAGGCCCGGTCTTTTATCAGCGGCCCACCCATAGTGAAGCCGAACTGTCCTTGGCTAAAATCCGGCGCGCGCTCTATGCCCTCGTGCCGCGCCGTGCCCGACAGGGCGTCGTTTTTGCCGAAAAAATGCACTGAGCCGTGCAATTGGTTGGTGCCCGACTTGGTAATGACGTTGACAAAGCCGCCGCTGGAACGGCCGAATTCCGCGTTGGCCCCCTGCGGCACCACCACCATTTCTTCCACCGCGTCCAAGTTAAAGGTGAAGGCCGGGCGCTGGCCGCCGCGCTGCTCGCCGAAGAAGGGGTTGTTAAAATCAGCGCCATCCACCGAGATGTTGTTGTGAATGCCGCGCTGCCCGCCAATGCTCAGTTCGTCGCCGTCGGGGCCTTGGACAATGGCCACACCTGGCGTCAACAGCGTCAGGTTGAGGAAGTTGCGCCCGTTGTTGGGCAGGTCTTGCACGACCTCTTCGGGCAGGCGCGTAGCCGGTTCGCTCTGCGTTATATCCACCGTGGTCAAGGCCGCTTCGACGACCATTTCCTCCATTTGCGGCAGCATTTTGACGATCAATTCCACGGTCTCGCCGACTCGCACTTGCACCCCGGTCTGCCGCACTTCGGCCTGTCCGGCCGCCTGTACCGTCACGTCGTAGGAGCCGAGGGGCAACAAGGTTGCGGTGAACAGCCCTAGATCGGACGAGGTAAGGATGCGCTCGTAGTTGGTGCGGGTTTCCTTGAGTGCGATGGTGGCGTTGGCGATGGGATTGCCAAACTGGTCCCAGACAAAGCCGCGAATTACGCCGGTGGTCGCTTGGGATTGTGCCCAAGCTCCGTTGAGGAGGACGATCCAGAGTAGGACGGACAAAAGAGGCAGAAAGCGAAGTCGATGCGTCGGCATAAGCTAGCTCGTTATGAAGAAGATGGGCGCGGGGAGCGTGGCTTCTTAGGGCCACTTTTGCCTAGATTATGGATGGAGTATGTTTACAACATTAGCCAAAATTCAAGCTCGGTCAACTATTCGCCCGGTTACTCTTGCCACTCGACAAAGCCCAAAAAACACGGTCTGTCATGCCCGCCCTGATTGCCTTTGACGCCGACGATACCCTGTGGGAAAACGAGATCTACTTTGAAACGGCCAAGGATCGCTTTAAGGATCTGTTGGCCTCCGACCGCGATCCAGAGTGGACCGAGCGGGAGCTGTACGAGGCCGAAATGCGCAACCTAGCCCACTATGGTTACGGCATCAAAAGCTTCACCTTGTCCATGATAGAGACGGCCCTCGATCTGACGAAGGGAGAGGCAACGGGGCAGCAAATCCGCCAGATTTTGGACTATGGCAAAGAGATGCTGCAAACGCCCATCGAACCGCTGCCCCACGTCGAGGAAGTGCTCATCCACCTGTCCCAAACTCATCCCCTGATGCTGCTGACCAAGGGCGATTTGTTCGACCAAGAAGCCAAGATCGCCCGCTCTGGCTTGGCCGACCATTTTACCCATATCGAAATCGTCAGCGAAAAAAACGAGGAGACCTACGCGGCTCTGCTGCAGCGCCACGACGTCCGGCCGGCGGACTTTTGCATGGTGGGCAATTCGCTCAAATCGGATATCCTGCCCGTCGTCGCCTTGGGCGGACACGCCGTCTATGTGCCGTACTACAATACTTGGCTCCACGAGCGCGCCGAGCCTTCGGAGGCCGAGCGCCAGCGATACCACCAAATATCCCACCTAGGTGAACTGCCCCGCCTGCTCGCCGAGCGGTTCGCTTCTACTGTCCAAAACTAAAACTGTGACTTTGTCCGGCCTTCCTTCAAAGCGGATCTGCAATGCCGGCGACCGATCCTACCACACCTGAATCGGGCAGGGTCGGCCGTCTGCTGCCGGCCGCCTTTCGCTCGCGGCTGGACTTGGAGCCACCCGACCCGGAACCTGCTGTAGAAGAGGCTGGCTCGGCCTTTACGCTTAGGGCCTTTGCCCTAGGGACCTTTTTGGCCGCTTTCATCGGCGGCGGCGTGGCCTATAGCACCCTGTATTTGCAAGGCTCCTTCATGGCCTTGGGTTTTAGTACGGTCGGCGCGGTTTGCCTGCTGGCCCTGCTGACGGGCTTGGTCAATCCCCTGCTCAAGCTGGGTGGGACGCAGGGTTTGCGCCGGGGCGAATTGCTGCTGGTCTATGTCATGATGGTGATGGCCTCGCCCATCCCTATCGTTTTTACCTCGAAGATCATCAGCCAGCTCGCCGCCCCCTTTTACTTTGCCACCCCCGAAAACGATTGGCAAAGCCTCATCCACCCCCACATTCCCCACTGGATGATGCCGCGCCAACTCGGCGACGCCCAGTTTTTCTTTGAGGGGATGGGTGCCGACTACGCGGTGCCGTGGAAAGCTTGGTTGTTGGCGCTGGCGGCTTGGCAGCCCTTTATCTGGTCTCTCTTCCTAGTGATGATCGCCATCATGGTCGTTTTGCGGCGGCAGTGGATCGACAACGAGCGCCTCGTCTATCCGCTGGTGCAAGTGCCGCTGGCCATGACTGCGATGGGAGAGGCTAAAGAGCGCTGGCCGCCCTTTTTTAAGAATCGGGGGATGTGGATCGGCTTTGCCCTTGCCGCCACGTGGAGTACGCTGCACGGCCTGTACGCCTATTTCCCAGAAGGTGTGCATTTCGCTCGCGGCGTCGATTTGTTCCACCAAGAACTGCCGTTCATGCGCGGCACCACTACGCTGCATGTCATTTTCCGCTTCCACATCTTCGGTTTTTTCTACTTCCTGAAGACCGAAGTCGCGCTCAGCCTGTGGGTTTTCAATTTGTTGGCCAATATCTTGCGCGGCACTTTTGCCATCCTCGGCATAGGCAATACGCCCAGTTTGGGCAGTGGCCACGGCATCCCACACACGCTGCAGGTCTATCACGCTATGGGCGCGATGGTGGTCCTCTTCCTCGGTGGCTTGTGGGCCGCTCGCCGCCATCTGGCCGCAGTCTGGCGCAAAGCTTGGTCCGGCGACCCGGATATTGACGACGCCGACGAAATACTGTCGTACCGTGCGGCGGTGGTCATCCTCATCGTCGGCACGGCGATCATGGTCGGCTGGCTGTGGCTGGCTGGATTGCCGCTGTGGGCTGGCGCGGCGTTGATGTTTCTGGCTGGAGCCCTTTTTGTCGCTTTCACCCGGGTGGTTGCCGAGGGTGGTCTGTCGGACGGCGCTCCGCCCGTGGTGCCGGCCGGTATCCTCATCTCCGCGGTAGGCTCGTCAGCGCTGGGGGCGCCGGGCTTGGTCTTGCTGGCCAGCACCTATATCTGGACGGCCAATGTCCGTAGCTTCGTCATGGCCTCCTGTGCCAACAGCCTGAAACTGGGCCAGGAACTGGGTCGGGGCCGTCGGCCCTTGTTCTGGGCTATGGTCGTGGCCATAGCCGTGGCGCTGGCGGCTTCGATTTGGATGATCTTGGAGCTGAGCTATGAGCACGGCAACCTCAATCTGCGGGCTATGGTCAGCCGCGAAGCCCCCTACCGCTATGTCGAGAGCCTGCTGCGCTATCCGAGTGAGGTGCATCTGTGGGGCTGGATCAATATGGGCTTGGGCGCGGCCATCATGCTGGGCTTGACCGTGGCCCGGTGGCACTACGCTTGGTGGCCCCTGCACCCTTTGGGCTATCCCATTGGGCCGACATGGATTATGGACCACCTGTGGTTCAATATGTTCTTGGCTTGGTTTGTCAAAGTTCTAGTGCTCAAGTACGGCGGTGCCGAGCGCTACCACCAGAGTAGGCCGTTTTTTATGGGCCTGATCTTAGGGCAACTGCTGCCGGGCGGCATCTTCCTCGTCATCGACCATTTTACCGGCACGGTCGGCAATGTGATTTTCTGGGGTTGAACAGCGTGGCTTGCAAAGCGACTTATCGGTGGCTGGGCAGCATATACCTCGTCGGGCTGCTACTGCAAACGCCCTGTTACGGCGAGGTGGGTGCTTTGCGCGCTACCATCGAAGCCCTGAGCGCCGTCGAATCGCGCCTAGCCGGCTATCCCGGTGCTGAAGCAGGTGCCGCGTTGGTGGAACGCGAACTGGGCGCGGCTGGCGTCGAAGCGGTGCGGCGCGACTCGTTTGCAGTGGTGGTGCCGATAGAGCGCGGCGCTCGCCTGCGCTTGGAGCAGGGTGGGAAAGAGGTGCCGCTGTGGGGCTTGTGGCCCAATCTGGCGCGGACGGTCACGCTGCCGCCAGAGGGCCTGCGAGCGCCGATGATCTACGGCGGCCGGGGTGAGTGGCGCGACTTCGACGGCCACGCCATGGACGGGCGCATTGTCCTGTTGGAGTTCGACAGTTGGAACCACTGGCTGCGCGCTGCGTCGCTGGGCGCTCGGGCCGTGGTATTTATCGCGCCCGAGCAGACCAACCGCCACCAAGCCGCGGCCAAATACGCCCACGTGCCGCTCGACATTCCCCGCTTCTGGATCGAGCGAGAAGCGGGC
This sequence comes from Gemmatimonadota bacterium, assembly GCA_026706505.1. The sequence continues at coordinate 1,397 of JAPOYQ010000702.1, read as the reverse complement.
CTCGTGTTGCGCCAGCGCCTGCAGGTTGGAGAGCTATTGGTACACTTGCAGGGCCGCATGGACTGGCAACAGCGGCCGGCGTGGAATATCTGGGGCGTAATCCCGGGTGCCGATCCCGAGTTGGCCGCCGAGCGCGTCGCCATCGAGGCGTACTACGACGGGATTTCCGTGGTGCCGGGCCGAGCGCCTAGTGCTGAGACTGCCTGTGGCATTGCCGCCTTATTGGAATTAGCCCGCCATCTAGCAGTCCATCCACCAGCGCGTACCATCATTCTAGTGGCGACCTCGGCCCATTTCCAGGGTCGTCAGGGCATGGCCGACTTTCTCGCTCGCCACGCCCGACCTTTGGAGGAACCGCTCCACATAGACCTGTTCATTGGCCTCGATCTGTCGAGTCGCACCGATCAAGTTGGCATCTGGAACAATACCGCTAGGCCCGAATTGCGGCGCTTTTTCGCCCCATTCGGTCGCCGCTTCAGCGGCTACGCCAGCACCCTAGACTCGGCCGCAGTCGGCAGTCTGGTCAACGGCATCACCCCCATCAAGGGTTTGGACTGGTCGGCGTACATGCCCGGTGGCATAGCCGCCAACAGCCAACTCGCCCTCGAAGGCGGCTTGATCTCCTTGGGCCTGATTACCGTCAACGACGCCCGCCTGCAGATCGATTCGCCGCTGGACCAGCCCGCCGCGGTCAACTACGACAATCTGGCGCGCCAAGTCGCCTTGATAAACGGCGTGCTGCAACAGGCTTTAAATGATCCGCAATTGTTGGAGGAGAAAGCGGCCTTTGGGCCAGTATTGCAGGATCGCTTGCGCGACTTGCGTCTCAAGGTGCGGACCTTTCCGCGCCGCTCGCAAACGCCGGATCGGCCGGTGGCCGATGCGGTAGCTGTAGTGCGACGGCAATGGGCGACTGCTGGCAAAGCCGTCAAAGGGGTGCACACGGCCCAAGTCCATCTGAGCGACGACGAGGGCGAACTGTTCATAACGGGGCTGCCGCAGGCCCAATATCGCACCAACGTGTACGTCTTGGACCCGCAAGACGGGACCATTACCTATGCCGCTGATCTGAGCAAAAGGGCGGAAGGATTCCACGGGAAACCGCTGCCCGACGGCTCCATCCCCAGTACTGTCCAGTGGGCACTCACTGAGCAGTCGGTGGTGGTGTTCCCCTGCCTGAGCCGCCCTTTTTACGGCCTCATTAATCCGCGCTCGCTCAATTTCTTGAGCGGCATCACCGTGGTCAATCGCTACGACACTGCCCCGCGCCAATACGGCTACGCGCTGGGTAGCGGCCTCGACGAAGCGGCTGGGGTGGTATGCGGGCCGCAGGACGCCGACCCGCAAAACCGCATCAAAAGACTGGCGGGCCGCCAACTGCTGCTGCTCAACAACGG
>JAPOYQ010000414.1 GCA_026706505.1 Gemmatimonadota bacterium | reverse complement strand
TCCCAGTGATTTAGGTGCCGCTGAATTGCCCGGCGACCTCGACTATCAGCCGGTCAAAGCCTGCAAATCCGCGGCCGATTCAGACGCGGTCCGCGACTTGGTTGCCGCGCTGGTCAAGGCCGAATGCCCGATCATCAACGCTGGACACGGCGTGATGTGGGCCGAAGCCACAGACCAGCTCGTGGCCCTCGCCGAACTGCTCAATGTGCCTGTTATGACCACCTTGGCCGGCAAGAGCGCGTTTCCCGAAAACCATCCGCTCGCGCTGGGCACTGGTGGCCACACCGGCACGCTGATGGTCGATCGCTTCCTGCAAAAGACCGACTTCGTCTTGGGCGTGGGCACTAGCTTTACCATTTCGGTCTTCAATGCGCCCATGCCCGACCGCGCCGTCTTGGCGCAGGTGACCAACTGCGCGGAGGATCTCAACAAGGACTACCGGATCGATTTGGGGGCCGTCGGCGATGCGCGGATCGTGTTGGAGCAGATCAGCGAGGAAGTCCGCCGGCAGCTTGGGGCCGACGGGCGAGGAGACGGCGGAGTTGCGGCCGAGATCGCGGCCATCCGCGCTGAGTTCAACGCCGAGTGGGCACCGCGATTCCGCTCGGACGAAGTGCCGATAAACCCCTACCGGGTCTTCGCCGAGCTCGCCCGCGCCGTGGATGTGGCCAACACCATCATAACCCACGACTCGGGCTATCCCCGCGATCAGCTCGTGCCGTTCTGGCGGCCCCAGGTCCCCAGAGGATACATCGGCTGGGGCAAATCGACCCAGCTCGGCTATGGCTTGGGTTTGGCTTTGGGGGCCAAGTTAGCCGCGCCGGACAAGCAGGTCATCAACATCATGGGCGACGCGGCTTTTGGCATGGCGGGCCTCGACATTGAGACCGCCGTGCGCGCAGAGATTCCCATTCTCACGGTGGTGCTCAACAACGGCGTGATGACGCACTACGACCACTACATGCCCTATGCCACCGAGCACTATCAGAGCAACGCGCTCGGCGGCCACTACGCGCAGGTGGCCGAGGCGCTTGGTGCCCACGCCGAGCGCGTTGAAACGATCCCGGACTTGGAACCGGCCATCCAACGCGCCATCGCGGCCAATGGCGAAGGCCGAGCCGCTCTGTTGGAGGTGATGACCAAGGCGGAAGAAAACGTCCCCAAATTTTGGTAAAGGAGGAGCAGATGGACCAATACAAAGCCGTTCTCATCGGTTGCAGCCGCATGGGGGCTTTCATCGATAACGAAGTCCCGGCCAATATGCGCCCGTACTCTCACGCTGCTGGATACGAGGCTTGTGAGCGCACGGACCTCGTCGCCTGTTCGGACCTGCGCCCCGAAGTGATGGAACGAGTCGGCGCACGCTACGGCATCCCCGCGGACAAGCAGTACACTGACTACCGCGAAATGCTCGCCCGCGAAAAGCCCGACATCGTCAGCGTGGCCACTCAGCCCGAGCATCGCGCCGAGATCGTCATCGCGGCGACCGAAGCGGGTGCCCGCGCGATCTACGCGGAAAAGGCGTTCTCGGCCTCGCTGGAGGAAGCCGACCGCATGGTCGAAGCCTGCCAGCGCCACAACGTCGCGCTCAACATGGGCACCAATCGCCGCTTCCACCCCGGCTACGACCAGATGAAGGCCATCATCGACTCCGGGGAAATCGGCGCGTTGCAAACCCTCATTATCCACCAGACCAGTGCGCTTTTCAACGGTGCCAGCCACAGCTTTGACCTGCTCCAGCGCCTCAACTCCGATGCTCCTGCCGATTGGGTGCAGGCGCATTTGCCCAATGGCGACGAGATCATCGACGGCGATATCCTGCGCGAGGACCCGACTGGGCACGGCATGATCCAGTTCGCCAATGGGGTTACTGCGTACGCGCTCAATTCGGGCCGGGGATTGGAAGTGGAGGCCGTCTGCGAAAAGGGAGTGGTGACGGCACTGGGCAATGATAGGGAGTGGCAGTTGCGGGCACCGGCAGCACGCGACCACCGGGGCCGCAATAAATTGGGCTTGGTGGAATTCCCCGCTTTCGAGGACCGGGCTTCGACGCTTTGCTTGATCGAGGATCTGGTCCGCTCACTCGATACGGGTGAGCCGCCGCGCGGTGGCGCGGAACTGGCGCGGGCTAATACCGAGTTGATCTTCGCGTTTGTCGAGTCGCACCAGCGCGGCGGTGCTCGCGTAGAGTTGCCGCTTGATGGGAGTGCCTATAGACTGGAGCGGGATCGCGGGCCGAGGCAGCCCAAGTACGAGCCAGACGCTTAGGTTCTCAGGGCATGACCGTCGGTTATGCCACAGCCTTTGAACAAAGTCCGCTGCACGGCGCGGTCGTGTGCGAGGGCAAAGTCCGGCGTCTTTTCGCCGCGAATGCACGCGGCTAGCTCCCGCAACAAGCTCGGCGGGGCTGGTCCTGGATCGAGTTCCACGTCCTGCCACTCTCCCGCCTGATACCCTTTGGTCTCCTGAGCCAAGAAGACGCGCAGCTTGTTGGAGCCAATCGGCTCGTGCAGCAGGGTTCCTTGGGTACCGTGGACCTCGATCCGCCGGTCCATGCCGATCTGCATGGCGGTCGTATCCACGATGCCGATTCCATCGCGACACTCGTGGACGACCACTGCGTTATCGACTTCGGCCCGCTCTCCGTAGTGCTTGCCCAACACGCCGCGGACGGCTACTGGCTCGCCCATCATCGCCACCATTAAATCCACCAAGTGCCCGGCCATCTCGAAGTACACGCCGCCGTGATAGGCGGTAAACTCGCCGTATAGCTGCTTGTGCCAGTTGATCGGTTTGGGTATGTGGCCGCGATACATAAAGACCTGCCCTAGGGAGCCTGACCCCACCAAGCGCAGCATCTCGGCCACTGCCGGATTGTAGCGCCACATGTAGGCCATTTGTAGCATCAGCCCTTCGTCCTCGGCCAGCTTGTGGAGACGCTCCAATTGGGCCAGATCGACGCCGGCCGGCTTTTCCAACAATACGTGCTTGCCAGCGGCGAGCGCCCGCTCGGCATAGTCGAGGTTCTGATACACGTGTCCTTCTACGACCACGGCCTCTGCTCGGCTGTTTAACACGTCTTCGACGGAGTCAAAAACCGGAATGTCCAGTCCGTATTCCGCCCACCGCTCCAGATTCTGCTGAATCACTGCGGGATCGGCATCGTACATCCCCGCTAGCTCAACCTCGCCCGGCCTTGCCGCGGCCTCCCGTACGTGCATGGACGCGTGACTGTGCCAAGCGCCTAGGAATGCAAACTTCAACATGTTTTTGTTTCTCCTTACCAAGTAGTTACAAATTCGTCCACGCCAAAGCCCTTGGGCATCTCGCTGTTAAAGGTGCGCAGGGGCCGGGATTCAAAGTTCGGCGGATCGGCTGCGGGTCGGAGGTCAGCGTACATGTCGCTGTAGTGCTGGTGGACGCGAGCCTCGTCTTGCTGCAACCGCTCGTTGAGCGCGGCCAAGCGGCTTTGCAGGGCCTCGGCCTCGGCAGGGGTAAAGCGCTGTGCCATGTCCTCGGCGTAGTACGCGGGCGGCGATCCGTCGACCAACGGTTTGCGCTCTTGCACGGACATCTGGGCGATCTCTGGTCGATGTAGAAAGACGACTTTGTTGGCGATCCGGCACAACAGGACCACGCTCACCATGCGGCCGGACTCGCCTGGGTGTAGCTCGGCCAAGCAGGTGCGGAACTTTGGCTCGTCGCGGGCAATCAGCGCGCGGAAGAGCGTCTCAATCTGGTCCCGCTCTTGATCGTAGCATTCGGTCCAGTGGGCAAACTGGGCCTCGGCCTCGGGCGAGAGGTGTTGCCGGAAGCCATCGGCGTGATACCAGTCGAGATGGTGGTGATATGAGAAGATTTGGCCACCGAAGGAGCGATAGCCGAGGTGGATGGTGCGGCGCATCCGACTGGTGTACTTGCTGCCCCAGTGCATCATAAGGTTGGGATAGACGATGCCGTCGCCGGGCTGTAGCTCGACGGGGTCTCCGCCTTCCAGCGGCACTTTGGGGTCCAGCATGAGCTGCCGCCGCTGGGCTTCGTTGGTTGGCTGTTTGTGACTTTCGGGGAGAATCCAGAATACGTCGTCTTCGTAGAGGGCGATGTTCCACTGCACGTATCCAGGGGCGTTGGCCATTAGGTCCGCTTGCATGCCGCTGAGTGGTGCCTGCTCAGCCGAACTGGCGTCGCGGTGCCAGTCCGTGTATCCGTAATCGACTAGCCCGCTGCACAGCGCGCCAAAGGCGGTGAGGGCCGTCACCGGAGCCTGCATGAGCTGGGCGCTGACGCCAAAGGTGGTTTCGCCGAGGCAAAAGTCGATGACATCGGCAGTCTCGGCGTCAACCGAATCCATGTTTAGTCGCGGATGGATTTTTTCGTACCATGCACCGCCGAGCGGATCGCCGGGTTGGCGCGCGGCCGCGGAGCGCGCCTTTTCCTGGTCCACCATCCACTCGATGGCGAGCCGCATCGCATCCAACCGCTCGGGCGGCACGACGTTGCGCAAGATCAGGTAGCCTTGGCGGCGGAATTGTTGCAGATCGACGTGCATGAGTCTCTCCTATTGGTTGGGAGATCGCTGCATGGCTTGTTCGATCAAGAGTCGGTCCTGTTGTGTGGCTTGTTCGATTAAGAGCCGATCTTGCTGGCTTTGCTGCACCTGCGCCTCTATAGCGACCGGGTCCCATTCGGACAATAGCCGCTCTTGGAGGTCGGCTAGGGTGGCCGCGTGGGCTGGATCGCCCGCTAGGTCGTCGAACTCGTTGGGGTCGGCCTCTACGTCGTATAGCTGGGGTGGATCTCCCAAGCTGTAGTGGAGCTTGTAGCGGCCGCGCCGCAACATGGCCGTTGGCCGCGCCACGCCGTGGGCTAGGTATTCGGAAAATGCTTCGTCCTTCCAGTCATCGTCTTGCCCTTGAAGCAATTTCAGCAGGCTATCGCCGTCCAATGGTCCTTCGCTGGGCGCGTCGGCGAGTTCGACGATGGTCGCTACTAGATCCACTAGCGACACTACTTCGCTGATGCGCCGACCGGCCGGGATTTGCTCGGGATAGACCATCTGCAGCGGCACTTTGGCGGACGCCTCGTACATACTCGACTTTCGCCACATGCCGTGCTCGCCGTTCATTTCCCCGTGATCGCTGAAATGCACGATGAGTGTGTTGTCGCGCTGTCCGGTTTCTTCTAGGACGGCGAGCAGGCGGCCGATCTTCTCGTCGAGATAGGTAATCAGCCCATAGTAACCGGCGCGGGCGCGGCGCACCTGTTCTTCGGGAAAATCGACTCCCCCGAACATGGCCCGCATCCGCTGGTGTACAGGGTGCTGGCTTTCGAGGTGGCCGGGGGGAATTTCCGGCATGTCGATTTGGTCAAGGGGATAGAGGTTGAAAAACCGCTCGGGCACTACGAGCGGAAAATGCGGCGCAATAAACGAGACATTCAGCGCCCAAGGCCGATCCTTGCGGGCTGGATCGCGCAGGTAAGCCAGCGCTTGTTCCTCCACCAGATCATCGACTTCGATCTCCAACGTCGTCCCCGGTCCGGCTTCGGCAACCCCACCCCAGGGCTTGTCGGCCGGCGGCGTGCCTTTGCTCCAGTCGGGCGTGCCGCGCAGGACGCCGTCTTTGGTCCATAGTTCGGCGTGCAAATCGCGCGCTAGCTGGGCGCGAAAGCCGTGCAGTTGGTCGGGGCCGCAAAAGTGCTGTTTGCCCGAGAGGACCACATCGTAGCCGACGGCGCGCAGCCGATGGGCCCAAGTGACTGCATCCGACGGCAGGGGAGTGGCATTGTCAAAGGCACCAATCTGGTTGATGTAGCGACCGGTCATAAACGACATCCGCGACGGCAGGCAGAGCGGAGAGTTGCAATAGGCGTTGGCAAAGGTCGCGCCCTCGGCTGCCAATTGATCCATAAAGGGCGTCTGCACGAGCGGATGTCCGTAGGGGCCGCTGTACATGGGCGCGTGCTCGTCCGTCATAATGAGCAGGATGTTGGGGTGACTCACGGGTTGCTCCTAGTTTGCAGGTTTGAAAAGTTGCGGCGAAGATAAGCCAAACAGATTCCGCCAACCAGCCGTTGCTCAGCCATCGGCCCGCACGCCCAAGCCGTGTATATAGACCAATTCGCTGCCGCAGTAGCCCGTCCACAAGACCAAGCCACCGATCAGGACGCCGAGGGCAATCCACGCATAGAGCGGCCATCCTTCAAGCCGCCCCTTGAGATGCAACGGCAAGCGCCCGAGGACAGCTCCCAACCCCAACAGCAAGGTCCAGGTAGCGAGGGATTCGTGGGTGGCTAACGGCTCAGCGGCTGGCCCATCCCAAGCCTTGTCCGCGGCTGCGTTGCCGCTGAGGACGGCGGCGGTCGCCGCTAGTACGCCCAACACCAGCAAGCCGTACGCTAGGTGGTGCCCAGCGCGGCGACCTAGCCACAGCGCGCCTAGATCGCATAGCGGGCTCAGCGACAAGAGGGCGATGGGGTAGTGGACGATGAAGGGATGCCAATCCATATTGTTATTGTTAATAAAATTTGGGATTGTTAATGAAGCTTGGAAACGCGACACCTCAAACCGGAGCAATACCCCATGGCCACGGATCTGTCTCAACACATCGAAGACACGCTGCTAATTGACACGCACGAACACCTGCGCAAGGAGCGCGACTGGGTCGAGAACGGCCCGGACATTTTGCAAGACCTTTTTGGCAACTACGTGCCCGCCGACTTGATCTCCGCTGGTGCTACCCCCGAGGACTTGCACAAGCTCAACGACGCCTCCGACCCGGACTTGGGAGCGCGCTTTGACGGCATCCGCCCGGCCTTTGCGGCCATTCGCTTCACCGGCTACGGCGAGGCCGTGCGCATCCTCGCGCACGAGATCTATGGCATGGCCGATTTTAGCGAAGACGAGCTGTACAAGGCGCAAGAAAAGCTCAGCGCTTGGCGTCAACCCGGCGGGCGGCACGAGCTGCTCAGCCAAATAGGCCGGTTGGATCACGTGCAGACCGACGACTTTTCTTGGCCCTGCCTGCCCGACGAGTCCGGTGTGGACTTTTTCCTCTACGACTTGTCTTGGGCCGCCTTTTGCAACGGCCAAATTGACGCCGAGGCCATTGAGCGCGAAACCGGCGTGGCCGTCACCGACTTGGCTAGTCTCAAGCAGGGCATGGAAGCCATCTTTGCCGAGCACGGTCCCCATGCCATAGCGGTCAAAGCTCAGCACGCGTACAACCGCACGCTGCGCTGGGAGGAGCGCGCCGACGCCGACGCCGAGCGCGTGCTCCAACGCTCGCTCCAGGGCGCGGAACTCGACGAGCCGAGCCGGTTGTTGTTGGGCGACTGGTGCTGGGCGCGGGGCACCGAACTGGCGATTGAATACGAGTTGCCGTTCAAGATCCACACTGGCTACTACGCTGGCAACGACCGCATGCCCGTTGACCGCATCAAAAGCGGCAACCTCTGCCCCTTGCTGGCCCGCTACCTCGACTGCCGCTTTGTGCTGATGCACATTGCCTATCCCTATTCCAACGAATTGGTCGCGCTGACCAAGCACTACCGCAACGTGTACGCCGATCTCTGCTGGGCGTGGTCGATTGACCCGTACAGCTCGTGCGACTTTGTGCGCCGCTTTATCCACGCGGCTCCCGCGTCCAAGCTCTTCGCCTTTGGCGGCGACACTGGCTGGCCGACCAGTTCGGTGGCCTACGCGATTCAGGCGCGCCGCTGGCTCACCCGCGCCCTCCAAGGCGAGATAGACGACGGCCTGCTGACTGAGGCCGAAGCCATAGAGTTGGCGACCCGCTTTATGCGCGGCAACCAAGAGGCCTGTTTCGACTTGGCTGGGACGCGGCAGGCGCTGCGAGCTTCAGCGGCTGGCTAGGTTGCGTCAGGGTAGATCGGTTGGCGAGAAGAACGGAGCCGACAGGACAGGTCGCGTCGCCAGTGACCAGAGACAGCAAGTACCGTCATTCCCGTGGAAGAACGTCTCCCCGTGTCCCGACACGGGGCGGAAGTCCAGAATGGTCAAGGGCAAACGCGATCTTGAGAATGTGTCGCTTTGTATGACCGCTTACTTGTCTCGTTTTTCCCTCTTATAAGTATTTGTTTTCAAATAACTAATATAAATTAGTGTAATAAAAAGGCATAAAAAATGTCAGCAATTTTGTCAAGAAAAATGACAGCGGGTAGAGCTAGTCGTAGTGGACGTTGTCGCCCCAACGCCACTGGTCGGGATACTTGCCGCCCTTGCCCTCGCGGTTGCGGCCCGTGTTGAAGGGCGGGTCGATGGCGATGAGGTCAACGGTCGATGAGTTCATGCCGCGCAAGGCGGCGAGGAATACATCGGCCTTCTAGAAAGATATTCGGCGTCTAGAAAGGTCTCAGCCCAATCCGACTCTTGACAACCAAGCAATTTTACAATCAGCCGCGTTAGCAAGATTCGCGTCCTTTCTGTCTCGTAGTATAAGACCTTGTCGCAAATGGTCTCTGCGCTGTGAAAGAGCGCGTTGCGAAGATCTATAAAAGCGGGCCTGCTTCCAGCCTTATCTGAAGGATACAGATTTTTCCACTCAACATCATATTTATTAAGAAGGATTTCTAACACAGGCCATAGATGATACCCACCATTTCTATATTTATATTTTTCAGTCTCTTTCTCATTGTTCTTAGCATACATGTCCTTTAGTTTTTCAAGAGCTAGAAAATAGAGTATAAATTTTTGTTCAGGGGGCTCTGTCCTCGCCGTTATCCAGTTGCCCAAAGGAATAGATAGGTCAAATTTTTCTTTTCTACGATCTCGTAGAGCCTGCACAGCCTTTGCAAGAAATCCTTCTAAAAATTTCCCTCTTTCCCCGCAATCATGTCTGATTTCATCAGCGTAGTCTCTTTCTAATGACCGGACATGATACACATGCTTATCTGAAGAATAAAACTCCCAAGAAAACCAATCAATCCAGCACCCAGCTACCATGGATGACACTCGGAGTATATCATTCACAATCTCAATCGCTAGAGACTGGAACTCGTCGTCTGACATTTCTTGGGGCGACTCATTGGTTTTGACAGTAATTAAAGGGTAGTAATCTGATATTTCAAATCCATGTTCATCGTCAGACACGTATTCTGGACTTACTCGAATATTAAGATCGTTGCATATATCTATATTTAGAGGCCTATAAAAGTGGCGTGTTTCAATGGCTTCTATGCCTTCCTTCTTCATCTCAAGCAAGTATGGGTCGGAATATGCGTCGCTGGTTTCTATTTCTTTTCTGAAGTGCCCTTTTGTCAAAAGCACTGGCGAAAAAAGGTCTCTAGGGCCTGAAAGCGCAAAAGAAATCTGTCTTTCATCTCGATTTGCTCCTCCATCTCGATTTGCAATTCTATGATAGCTGGTAAATTCTTTAACATCAAAGGAAGCAATGTCTTCCACCATCCTGCTCTCGTATCGAGGCGGCGGTGAAGATGCTTGCCTAATAAAAACCCCATTTGCTTCGTATTTTGTATCCTCTTCTGTATTCTTG
>JAPOYQ010000694.1:5313-9518 GCA_026706505.1 Gemmatimonadota bacterium | reverse complement strand
TCTGGATTTGATAGCGATTCCCATCCGTCGTAGCCGAAATTAGGATCCAGCGAGTTCAGGATCAGACTCAAGAGGTTGCCATGGGTTACCGCAATTGGGAATCGGTGATCACCGTCGATTAGCTCGGTGATGGCGGCCCAGCCGCGGTCTAACACTTCGCGTGCCGACTCACCTCCCGGTACCCGCAACTCTAGGTCTTCAAATGAATCGCGGACTACCTCGCGCCAGTTGTCAATCGGACTCCCCGAGAGCGTCCGTTCAATTAGGCGGTGATCCAAGTGAATAGGCAATCCCACATTAGCAGCGAACGGTTCAATGCTTTGCTGTGCCCGCGCGTAGGAACTGGAGACGATCATGCCAATCGGGTACTCGGACAAAAACTCAGCCAGTGCTTCCGCCTGTTTTCGCCCAATCTCTGTCAGCGCCGCATCCGGATCTTGCCCTGAGGACTGGCAATGTCTAATCAGCAACATAGGCAGATCACGACCACCTAGATTTCAGGTCCGCCTCAATTTCTTGCCAAGGGACTTGCAGTTTTGCGGCTGCGGCCATTAACGCATACACGACGCCGTTAAATTCTTCTGGAATCCCCGTTTCCTGCGTAAACGCTCTCACAAACTCAGCCGATTCCTCGCCGACCTTCTTGCAAATCGCATTGCTGTCTGCAAGGAGCTTTGACGTACTGGAGCCGGTGGGCTTTTGCGCGACTGCGGATATTCTCCGGTACTCCTCTTCCCATGGATTGACGATTTCCCGTCCGATCAATGAGATGTCGCTAAAGCGGACGACCTCAGCGACCTTGAGTCCGGTCTTGGACATCGCGCTTGCGGGCGAGCGTTCCCCGCGATACACCACCTCGACACACCAGTCGTGCGTGCCCTCTGATACGGTGTTTTCCGTGTCTCCGGCATAAGCAACGATACTGATCTGCAGCTTGCTGGATTGGAAGCGCTGCGACAGGAACTGGCGAGAGGAGAGTTCGTATTTCTTGTTCACGGCAATGGACACCATTGCGGACGAATCTGGAATCTGTCCTTCGCGATTCAACAGACAAAGGGCTGGCCGATAGAACTGAGCACTTGGATCGAACCAATCGTAGGTATTGAGGACCCCAAGTGGAGAGTCCCCAGCGCCTAGCATGTACTCGTCGAACAGATCGTCTCCAGTAAGGCCATACGCGACTTCTCCACGTAGGAGGCAATCGTCAACCCGTTGGGGCACATCCTCGCCGCGCGCCGAGATTATTTCGAGGGTTCCCACGCTCTCGTCAGCTCGGATAAACGCGCCTCTGTCGCTAACGCCGATTTCACTCAGGAGATTGTTCACATACTCATGCAGACCACTGTTCTTGGGGATGTAGAGTTTAGCTTTTGGTTCAGGGACGAATAAACCGATTGCTTCGCGAAACATTTATTACTCCCTTGTTTCCCCCAAGGCGACGCGCCCGGTCCGCCGCGGAGGTTGATAGATGGCCTCTTCTTCTGGTGTTGGGTCGGCGATTGGGCAGCTTGGGTGGGGGCTTCCCCACGACATGAACCCAGGTGAATATTTGAAGAGAATCGAACGGCGCATCCTATCTGTTGGCCGCCACGGCAGGGTGCCGTGAACCAGTGCTTCGTTGAAAATCACCACCGAGCCAGCGGCGGCGACCACCTGCTCGACACAACCCCAATCCTCGTCCAACATCAACACGTCTAGCGGCGGACGGTAATTGGCCTTGTGGCTGCCCGGAATACAGGCAAAGCCCCCATCTCCCGGCTCGACATCGGTCAACTGCCAAGCAGCCACGCAAAGTCCACAGTGCATTTTGCCGTGGGAGAAGCCGTGGTACTGGCTCGGGTCAAAGGTCATGCCCCCGTGCAGGCGGTGGCCTTCGGTTTCGCTGTCCATCTGGATCAAACCCGGCCCGTGATCGAGGCGGAAACCCGTGCCCAAGATCTCGTTGAAAATATCGACGGTCTTGGGATGGGTCAGCATTCGCCGAAAGGGGTCGCACCAGGGCCGCTCGAAGGTCAGCGGATTCTGCTGAAACTCGCCGCGGCCCGTCTTGGCGACCAGATGTTCCGCGCCCCGCGCTAGGCCCGGCTCGCGCTTTCGCACCAAGTCCATGTGGTGTTCTACTGCCTCGTTGCCAGCGGCCACTTCCTCTGCGGTGAGTACATCCTCGATCACCACGTAGCCTTGCAGGTCGAACAAAAACAGTTCTCTCTCGGTCATCACTAGTTACCTCCTCTTGCGCACGGTTAGGTCAATATCCGACCAACTCGACAGACGTGCAATGGTAGTCCTCTCCTGCGACTGAATCGCCCGATTCGGGAAGTTTTCAAGGTCCTGGAATTCGCCGAATCCACAGGCGAATTTGCGCTGGGGTGGGCCGTCGAACATTTCCAGGGAGCGCATTTATCCGGTCCTCTACTTGCGCGGCAGATGAGGCGGCCAAGTCCGCCAGCGAACGAATGCCTGCTTTGGTCAGCAGATTGCCGTATTCCACTCCAATGCCTTGGTGCAGGTACAGTTCGATGAGGCCACGGGTGGTTTGAGTGTATTCGCGGCCCAATTTCCCTTCCATCTGCCGCCAAATTTCCGCCGATCCTCCAGCTTCCAAATCGGTCAGATAGACGATGCCTTCGTCCTGCAAAAAAGTGCGGGCGATGGTATCCAGACTATCCACTTTGCCCAAGCGCGGCTTCACCGAGCCGACATTCAAGTAGATATAGTGGTTGACCGTCAGGGCAAAAGCCGCGGCCAAAAGGACGATGACGAGGGCATTCCAGACCTTGGTCGGCTCGGGCCGCTGGTCCCGGTGCGCTCCCAATGGTGGTGCCAACCTGTACCAGACCAACAGGCGATAGACCAGAACGCATTCCACGGCAAAGGGAGGGAAGCCCAAAAAGCCGGCCAGCGGCATTTCAAAGAGTTTCAATTCTTCAAAAAAGGGCACCGTGTAGATCCACTTAACTTGGGCCCAGTAGTTGAAGAATTCCCACAGACCACCGGCGATAAATCCGGCCAGTAGCTGGCGGGTCAGCGGTGCGTAATCGCCGCGTGCCAATTGATGTAGTAGGCTGTCGGGCAGGCGGCGGTATTCAACGGGGGCTAGGAGCAGGATAAAGGCGAGCCAAGTGAGTGGGAAGAAGAAGCGCGGCCACACAAGGACCAGCGCTAGCCCGATCAGGCCGGCTATTTGCAGGAGGGTTAGGCGACGGGGAGTCAGCGACCAACAACGGCCCTGCCAACCGGCGGCCACGCCGCGCAGTCCCAGGTAGTACTCCAACCACAGCAGACCGGGAAAAACAGTGGCAAAGGAGAAGACGGCGTTTAGCGTCTGCAAGACAGGGTGGTCGAGGACGAAGATGTAATACCAGTTTTGCAGACGGAAATTGATCAACCCAAAGGCGTACCACCCCACTGCGGACCAAAAAAGGATCAGCAAAAAAGCCGGACCGCAGCGGGCGATGAGCGAGCGTCCTTCCCGCCACTGGATGAGTCGGTCTAGAGTCCAAATGATGCCGTACCAAGCGCATAGGTAAAACAAGGTGGTCACAGGTTCCACCCGGTGCAGCAAAAGGACGAAGGAAACCCCGATGAACAGGGGGCCTAATAAAAGCAGTAGCGCGGACTGGAAACGGCGCGAATCCAGCGGCGCGGAAAGGGTGGTCATTGGGAAGGATCGAGTTCCAAAACCGCGGCCAAACTGTCGCCTTGGTGGACGCGGTTAAAGACTCGCAGACACAGGATCAAACCCGCTTGGGTCGATACCACTTCCTCGCGCCGCTGCCCCAGATGATCGACCACTGTGCCGATCACATCGCCCGGTTGCACGGGAGCTTTCAGTTTTACCTGAGGCTCGAAATAACCGGCAAAGGGCGCTGGGTAATTGACTTGTATGTGACCAGAGTTTTCGCGGTCGTCCTCTATGGTGTACTCGGTGCGCAGGGGCGGCAGGGTGCGGTCGATCATGTCCAGTTCGGCTAGGACGTTCAGGCAGCCCTCGAAATAAGCATCCGCGCCTTGGGGGTCGCACGTGCCACCACCCATCCACTCGGCGTAGATAGCCGGCACGTTGGCGTCGCGGGCCACTGAGAGCGTGCGTCCGTCGAGGCGGGCTGAGGTGCCCCAGATGATGGGCATATTCAAAGCGCGGGCCATACGCCGCTGCATGTCGAGGACGGCTTTATCGGGATGCAGGGTGTATCCCACGGTAG
>JAPOYQ010000694.1:0-5276 GCA_026706505.1 Gemmatimonadota bacterium | reverse complement strand
CGGTAGGATAGAATTCCATTACTATCCCGCCGCTGTGCAAGTCGATGAGATAGTCGGCTTGGCGGATTTCCTCACTGACGGCGTGGGCCGTGCGTTCGGTGATCGAGCCGTCGGGGAGGCCTGGGCAGGTGCGAGCCAAGTCTAGCTCGTCCTCGGCCGTGCGCTGGCCGCGCCAATAGGCGGCCTCGTTGACTACTGGGATGGCGGTGAGGCGGCCCCGCAAGTCTGTTGGGTCGAGGTGGTCCAGCAGGCGGCGGATGGCTGCCATAGACTCGAACTCGTCGCCGTGGACGCCGCCCAAGATCATCAGGTTGGGACCTTTTTGGGCCCCTTCTATCACTTGTTGTTGCAGGGTGATTGTCGGAGTCATAGGACGCGCTCGTTTGGTTGTCGGCAAAGGGCCGAATAATTTTAGCGGCTGTCGAGATCTGTGACACAATATAAGAAGCAGAAGGAATTTAACAGATGAAAACGCAAAGCCCCGGAACAATGAAGTTCCGGGGCTTTGGCCACGTTTGCGTCGAGGCGAGCGCTTAGCAGGTGGGAAGCGTATGGCATGATCACAAAAACGGGTTAGGTCTGCTCGTCCCCTGCCACCACTTGTATCAGAAGGGTTTGAATGCCTTCGAGCGCTAGATCGACGTCTTCCTGCGTGGAAATGAAAATAGGTGGAGGGAGGCTAAAAGGCGGAACGTATGCTCCAGGAGCCGGAGATACATCAATTCCGACCTCGGGCTCCTCCTCAGACTCACCTTCAAGATCAGGCCGCGGCTCGGGGAGAATTTCTTCGTCAGGTGGCGAGACAAACGTCAAGCGAGCTTTTAAGAGGATATTCTCGTCGGGTTTGTTCTCTCGTGCAAAAACATCGTCGAGCGTTTCTTCATCCCCAAAATCATCAAACACTGCAAGCGGCCCGAAAAACGTCTCAGGCTCACCTCCCCCACCTGCATCGTCCCCCAATTCAGCAACAGACCCTACTTCGAGTTGGTAAAAGCCAAGGGGAAGCGTATCCGGCACGCTCAGGGCTAACTCAATTTCCCGGTCGATGCGCCGTCCCACGCGCAGCGAGGTGGTAATATTCAGCGTATTCCCAAGACTGATAACCGTGTCGGCAGCAACCTTCGTCACGGCGGCAAAACGAGGCTCGGGAATCAGTTCGATATGAACTTCGGCCTCGCGCACTTGCAAGGCGTAATCGTTCCTCGTCATCAGTTCCTCGAGTGTAGATGACACGTCGTTATAAGCATAGACAATTGAACTCGTGAACCCTCCTTCCGGCGAGGCATAGAGCCGGGAACGAGCGAGCGTTGCATCGGTGCCGACAAAAGAAATATCCGTTGTAACGCGGATACTTTGGTCCAGTTTGTATTCGACCCGATTGGCCAAAGGTGCAAAAAAAGCCTTGACAACCAGATCGATAGAGATATATGGGTCGGTACGGGCAGCCATTCTGTGCGCAAGTTCGACCGTACCCTCTGATGGAAATGTATATACGCTCTTAACAGGTACTAATTCCGGTCCCTCGTCGAGCACGCCGCGCACGCCGGGCAAACTGTCTTCAGTTAGGGTGCCCCGCACTATTGGATTCAGCGTCGCGAACTTGTACGGAGCGGACAAGTGGGAAATTTCGCCGAGTACCTTTGCTTCGATTATGGGAAGCTCTACAATACCAGACGTTTGGTGCCCAAATCCATATACCCGGTTGCCATCGACGTACGATATGCTTCCCAATGTACCTATGGTAACTTCACCAAGCAGCAATCCAATGGTCATTGGTCGGCCGGCCTCAAAGCTGGCCTGACGCTGGGAGGTCGTACCAGCGGCGATGGACTCGCTCAGGAGAGACGAATTCCCTTCAGGTAGCGGATGCACCCTATTGAGTCCCGTACTCAGCAAAGGGAGATCTAGGGGAGTAATGCGGTGTCCTTCCCAAGTGGCTGTGGGTTTGGCCGCTGGCATGAGTCCCCGAGTGCCGATGACCCATTCTATGGGCGTGGCAAAAAAGTAGTAGGGCGGGCTGTCCTGCTGGTTAAATCCATAAGCAATGGCACCCCAAGTGCCCTGCTCCGTAAAAATGGGCGAACCGCTCATCCCCACAGCAACGCCTCCGAGTTGGATCAAAACGGGATCCGAGGCTTCGAGCATATAGACCGGCATAGGCGCTAGATAATCATCGACCACTTGGACGAACGTCATTTCGAGGTCAGCCAGTTTGCCGTGAGCAAATTCCGTGCGCATGAATACGGTTGTACCCTCGGGCATGGCGCGAACTGACTCAACCGGGACAATGGACGAAAGATCCCAAGATTTTAACTCCCCGGTTGGCCGGAGAACCGTTTCTCCTGGAGAGGTCGGTGGAGGACTGGTATCGTCTCCACAGCCCCAGAGACCAACGACGAGTGCAAGCAGTGCTAAACGGATCGACATAATACGTGCTCTCCTCTCATAGCTTAGAGTGTGCACGGTTCAATCCTTCCCCACTTCCCATCCCATAATCCGATCAAAGGATAGTCGGCCGAAGCTATCCTGCTTAGCGGTAGCGGGTGTGAATTAGAACCAAAAATTTGACTGTATGAAGCCCCTCCTTTTTGTGAAATGTTTAGCTCTACCTAAGACGACTCATATACCTTTTGGTTCCAGACATCTCTACGCAGTTTTCAGGACTTAACGCCCCTATATCTAATGTGGTACAGACGGCGGCATCTACTGCTATATTACAATGGAACGCGTTAGACTATTTTCCCTTTTGCAGACGATACTTCGTCCCAAAGACGATATACAGTCTGAAAAGATGAATTATAACATTTTATCTGGAACTTTTGGATACTGGTCGCTCTTCAACTGCTGTCGCGATAGGGACCTGTATCAATGCCGGGTAGGGTATGCTCCAAAAGGTCTAGCGTTTGGCTGGTGAAGTACGGGTGTCCGGGTTCGGGCCAGCCGAACAGGCCCCGCACTCGGGGCGTGGTGGCAGTAAAGAAAGGCAGCATGTGTTCGCGTTCGCCGTACATGAAGGGATTGGCGAATCGAGTCCAGCGGTCATTGTCGCGGCGGCACATGGACAAAGTCCAAAAGGCGCGCTGAGTGCGCTTATTGGCAAAGGGTTGCGCCGCGTGTACTAGGTACGACGAGTAGAAGAGAGCCGCGCCGCGCCGGCCAGTGGAGGGGACCGGAGCGGCTAGTTCGGTGGCTTGGCGCAGGTCTTTGAAGGACCCACCCGCCGCGTTGCCGTTAGCAAGCGCCCGCACAAAAGCGGGACCAGCTACTTTGTGCGAGCCGGGGATGACCAGCATGGGAGCACCGTCGTCTTCGACATCGTGCAGATACACCCCCGAATTGACGTAGTCAAAACGGCCTGTTTGGTCGTGGGGCGGCAGCAAGCAATTGGTATAGTGGTCAATGTGGTAGCCCTCCCAAGGGTTGTCGGGATGGCGCTTGTCAGTAGGCCCCGAGCGCATGAAGAGATGGGCATTGCAGTAGCTGGCTTTTGCGCCCAAGCATTGCTCAAAGATGTCGAGATAGGTCTCGTTTTCGATCAGCCGATCTAGAGCCGGCGCGCCCACGGGAAATTGCGAGCGCCCCTCGGAGTGGTCGTGCGTGGTAGTGAAACCGTCCGAGACCCCGGAGGCGTCGCCGCGGTCGCAATCGGCCAACCATTGCTGGAAGGATCGGCCGTAGAAAATCTGTTCCATCGCCGCTAGGGCGTCGTCCATCTCGTCGGCGGAGAACAGGTCGGGGATGATGACGTAGCCGTCGCGGTGGAATTGCTCGAGTTGGGCTGGCGTTAGGCTCATGGGATCTCAATCTAGTATAGGTTGAGGTTGGTTTTCAGGCGGTGGGTGGTAAGATACCGCACTCGACTAGCGAGTCAACTCAAGGAGAAAGCCGGGCTTCAATGAAATTTCCGAACTTTTTCAGCTTCGTCTTTGAACCTGTACTTTCCGGGCGGCGTCTTTATTTGCAGAGAGCCTCGATGCAGATACCAGACCCACAACTCATAGCGCAAATAAAAGAACGCGATGAACGCGCATTCCAGCAGTTTTTTGAGCGCTATCGGGAGCAGGTCCACCAACGCGTGCGCTGCATCGTCCGCGACGATGCGAGTGCTAACGATGTAGTGCAGGAGGTTTTCTTGCGGGTGTGGAACCGGGCCAGCCAATGGAGCGGTCGAGGCTCTGCGGCTGGCTGGCTGTTCCGCATCGCCACTCATCTTTCCCTAACTCACCTGCGCACCGTGCGAAGGCGGAGAGAACAGCGGCTGGAAATGCTGTCTGAAACCGTGGATCAGGAGACGCAGCAAGTGCCCGAATGGATGATTGAGGCGGCGTCCGAACGCCCCGACGCCCAAGTGGAACGGGCCGACCAGCAGCGCTGGCTGCGGCGACAGGTACAAGAACTGTCCGAGGACAAGCGCGAGGTTTTTCGTCTGATCTACGACGCCCAAATCGAAGTGCGGGACGCGGCCGAACGCTTGGGCATTCCCGAAGGCACAGTAAAGTCGCGGCTGCACCACGGTCGCCGTCAACTCTCACAGGCTTGGCAGGCCATCCATAACCCGGAGGAACACGAATGACATTGAATCTCGACGTACCTTGGCATAGGGAGTCCTTTGACCTTTTCGTCCACCAGCGACTGCCCCAGCTTTTGGGTGAGCGCTTGCCGCTGGCCGACTATCAAGTCGAACAACAGGACTCCTATACTTTTTCCATTAAACTGAGCTTGGGACTCGGCGATGCCTCGGTCGAGGTTGAGTACCGGGATTTGCCTCGACCCGACCGCGACGGCCTTTTCTACATTGAAGGCAACTATCGGGTCGTGGTCCCCTATCCCGACCGGCGCGAACTCGATCAAGCGCGAATTCTCTGTGTGGGCGAGCAGCTCTACGACTTTATTGACCAAAGGTTGGAGGCGGCCCCTAAGCAATTGGCTTGGGACGGCGACTTAGTGCGGAGTTGGTTGCCGCTAGACGCTTGGCTGCGCGACTTCCACTTGGAGGAAACTTCGCAGTATCTACAGGCGACCAACTGGCTCGACCGCTATACCCATCTGCGGCGGCTGACTTTGATCCCCGTCGTCGTCGAGCCTTTTGACGACCGAGACGTTTTCCCCGACAGCCAATACGGCCTAGTGTGCCCCTGCTGCACCCCCGAGGGGCCCAATATCGGCCGAGTGCTGGAAGTGGCCCGTGGTGCCCGCATCCGCGACGGCAAGCTCGAACGGATCGACGAAGCGCCCGATAGCATCTTGGGGTTTTCGGCTTCCATGTTGCCCTTCTT
>JAPOYQ010000376.1 GCA_026706505.1 Gemmatimonadota bacterium | reverse complement strand
CTGGTATTTGCCCATGACTACCAGCAAAAACGAGCCGCTAATACCCGGCAGGATCATCGCGCAGATGGCCACCATTCCAGCCAGCGCAAACTTGTAGCCTTCGGTCCCAGTCTCGACCGGCACCAATGTGGTAATGGCGTAGCCAACCACTGCGCCGAGAGCCGTCAACCCCCACTGCGCCATCCCCCATCCGGCGACCTGCCGCGCGACCACGAGCGCACTGGCCACAATCAACCCGGTGAAAAAGCCCCATACGGGCTGAGGATGCGTTGCCAGCAGCCAAGTTATGAACTTGGCCAGCGAGGCAATGGCCAAGCCCACGCCGAATAGCAGCGGCACCAGAAAGGGGGCATTGACGCGGTGCAATACCTCGATCAAGCGTCCCCGCACCAAGGCACTCACGAGCCGTCGATCGACTGCGGCAATAGTTCCGACTAGTTCGTCGTAAATGCCCGTGACCAAGGCGATCGTCCCCCCGGAAACCCCGGGAATCACATCGGCCGCACCCATGCACAACCCGCGTAAGACCAGTCCTGGTGCGCGGCGCTTACCTTCGGCTAGCAACTCAGTTTTTTTCACCAAACAGCTCCATCTGCTGCGCGTGCTCGCGCATGAACTCCACGATCAGGCGATCGGCTCTCGGCAGAGCAAAGTCGTCCAAAGCCTCTGGCGTAACCCAACGCCAAGCAGCGCAACCCAGCGCTTGAGGAGTACCGCACACATAGCGGGCGGCAAAAGCATGCAAGGTGATGCTAAAATGCGAATAGGCGTGATCCACGCTCGTCAGGCGCGTACCCACCTCGATCTCAATGCCCAATTCCTCGCGGATCTCGCGCACCAAGCATTCGGGCAGAGTCTCGCCGGACTCCTGCTTGCCCCCGGGAAATTCCCACAGGCCGCCGAGCATCCCCTCGGCCGGGCGCTGGGCAATTAGCAGCTCATCGCCCTTGCGAATCAAGCCAGCCGCCACTTGATAATGCGGCTTCTGTTTCTTAGGTGCTTTGCGCGGCAGGGAAGCCGGGTCGTCCAGCTCGGCCTTGGCCCGGCACCAGTCGCCGACCGGACACGTCGGGCAAGAAGGGCTTTGCGGCGTGCAAACCCGCGACCCCAACTCCATCATCGCCTGATTGAAGTCGCCGGCCTCGCCCCGGGCCAGCAGGGCCTCCCCAGCGGCGATGAGCTGTGCCTTGACGTGGGCACGGGTCGGCTCTTCCTCAATCCGCAACAAGCGGCAGAGCACGCGAGTTACATTGCCGTCGAGCACCGGGTGATCGCGGTCAAAGGCAATGCTGCTGACAGCCGCGGCCGTGTATTGGCCAATGCCAGGCAGCTCGATCAGCTCTTGGTACGTATCTGGTATGCGGCCTCCCAACTCAAAGGCCATGCGCTTGGCCGCCTTGTGCATGTTGCGCGCCCGCGCATAATAGCCCAAGCCCTCCCAGACCTTGAGTACTTGATCCTCGGAAGCAGCGGCTAGCGCTTGAAGCGTGGGAAACGCGCGGATAAAACGCTCGAAATAAGGGGCCATCTGATCCACCCGGGTCTGTTGCAACATGACCTCGGATACCCAGACGTGATAGGGATTGCCGCTATCGCGCCAGCTCGTCTGCCGCTTGTTTTGGCGATACCAAGCCAAGAGCCGCGTGCGGAAGGCGCTGAGCGCGTCCCGATCGTCGAGTAAGCTGCGGCTCAACCGTCTTCCTCTTTCAACCAATCGGTCTGCGGCATGGCTTTGAGATCCCCGACCGTCTCGGCGGCCAAAACGGCATCGACGACCGCAGCCTCGGCAGCCGCAGCCGCAGCCGCAAAGAGCGAATAGAGCTTTTCTTCGTCCACCATCTTCACAGGCGCGTCCGGCTCTTGGATAATGCCTGTGGTGGAAAAGGCGAGGACAATGCCCTCGCGCGTCTGCGGGTTCCACAAGCCCGTCCGCACCAGCCCCAGCGCGGCGCGACCAGCCAACCGCTCTAATTGACGCGGAATCAGGGGCGCGTCCGTGGCCACAACCGCGGCAAAGGTCTGCGGTCCCCCTGCCCCCTCGCCCACAGGTAAGACGCGTCCGGCCCAATACAACTCGCGCCCTCCGTTGACTGCTACCAGCACCCCCAACGCATATTCACCAGCCCGGCGCGAGGCCGTGCCAATGCCGCCCTTGTAGCCAAAGGCCTGTAACCCGCCGCCGACTCCAGCATTGCCCGTGGGCACCGCGCTGCCAGCACTGGCCAACACCTCGTCTGCGTGGGCGTGTGTCAGGACCTTGCGCACGAGCGCGGGGTCGTTGACAGCCGCGTCGTCGATCCCCACGACTACCGGCGGCCAGCCAGCTACCGTCGATAGTCCAGTGTCGCGGCCCAAGCTGTGGCGAATTAAGGATTCGTACACCCGGCCAACAACCGGGGTCGGGGCCAAGACAATAGGCGAGGAAAAGGTGCCGAAGTCTTCGGCGACCCCAAGGCCGCTCATGGCGTCGCCGCCGTCTATGGAGAAGCGACCGATAAACAACTTGCGCTCGTCCACTGAGGCCGGATACGGGACGATGGCCGTGAGGCCGGTGTGCAGGTCGGGCGTGCGAATATCTACGTGGCCCACGCTGACTCCGGCCACATCGACAATGGCGTTGTGCGGCCCTGCCGCATCGTCCGCTAGGTGCGAGCGATTCATTTGATCCGACCGTATGCGCGCATGATTTCGAGTAAGCGATCCAGCGGCAGAGCGTAGATAGTATTGCCGCCGCGGCCAGTCATGGTGTGGGCCGTAGTCAGCGAGTTGAGAATGGCTTCCTCCGTAGCCTCAATTACCCCTTGGAACACACCCGAGATCCAGCGGTCGGAGAGCATGGCGAGCGCGTCTGGCGGCTCGGGAGAGGCCGTGGAAAACGCCAGAAAGAGATCACCGCTGCCTTGGGTAGAGATCGCGCCTGTGCGCGCCATGCCCAAAGCCACCCGCTTGCACACGCGCTGGAGTTGAATCGGGATCAACGGCGCATCCGTAGCCACCGCGGCAATCAGGGACTTGCTCTTGCCGCCGCGCGCAGGCATCAGGTCGGTAATCTCCCGGCCCACTGGGACGCCATCAACGCGCAGTCGGGGCCGTCGGCCAAAATTCGCCTGCACCAACACGCCCACGGTATAGACCCGATCGCCGCAGGGGACTTTGCGCGACGCCGTGCCAATGCCAGCCTTAAAGCTATAGGCACGCATCCCGGTCCCGCCGCCGACACAGCCTTCGGCCACCGGCCCGTCTCGTGCCGCGTCGAGGGCTGCTACCGCGTGTTCAGGTCGCACGTGCCGCCCGACTTCGTCGTGGAGGAACGCAGCCCACGTCTCGCCGACTATGGGCGCGGGCTGCAAATCGCTTTTGAATAGGTCGGGATCGCGCGCCAGCATCCACTCCACCGCCCCATCGTACACCGCGCCGACGCTGGACGTGTTGGTAAAAAGGACGGGGCCGGCCAACAGGCCCGTGCGGCGCATAGAGCCTACTCCCATTAGCTCGCCGTTGCCGTTGAGTGTGAAGTCGGCGGCAAACGAGGGCGTGCGCGGCACAATCGCCGTCACGCCGGTGCGCACCGGCCCCCCATCCTCAATCAGCGTCACATGGCCGACTTGGACGCCCTCGACATCGGTGATTGCGTTGTGAGGGCCAGTCGCCAAGTCGCCAATTACAATGCCCAACTCGCGCAGGCGCACCCGCTCCGTCCGCATGGGCGCGGCGCGGCCCAATGCAGGCCACACAGCCGCGCTTAAACCCAAACCGAGAAAGGTCCGGCGGTTCATGTCAAAGCGCCTGGACAATTCGCTCCCCTAGCTCGCGGCAGCTCAATGCACCCCCTAAATCGGGCGTTCCCATACCTTGCTCGCCGATTACCGCACGCACCGCCTTTTCAATCCGCTCAGCGCCCGCAACAGCCACCGGATCGCCGTGCCGCTGACCCAACCAGCGCAGCATCAAAGCCGCCGACAGGATCATCGCCACTGGATTGGCCTTTCCCTGCCCGGCAATGTCTGGAGCCGTCCCGTGCGAAGGTTGGAACACAGCCGCGTCCTCGCCGATGTCTCCCGAAGGAGCCAGCCCCAAACCGCCGACCAAACCAGCAGCCAAGTCCGAGATAATGTCCCCGTACATATTCTCGGTAACCAGCACGTCGTATCCCGCCGGTTGCTGCACCAAGTACATGCTCAGCGCATCGATGTACGCGTAGTCGCGCTCGACATCTGGGTAGTCGGCGGCGACCTCGTCGTACACGCTGCGGAAGAAGGCCATCGAGCGGAAAACGTTGGCCTTGTCAACGCACGTTACCTTCATCGGTGTCCGACCGCGCTGCCGCGCCAGTTCAAAGGCGTAGCGCACCACGCGCTCCGTGCCCGTGCGCGTAATGACCATAGAGTCCACGGCCACTTCGCCGCGCAACTGGATGCCGCCGTTCATGGAGGCAAAAAGCCCTTCGACGTTCTCGCGCAAGATGACAAAGTCAATATCGCCCGCCTCCAACCCTTTGAGCGGAGTATGCGCGGCCGCATAGAGATAAATCGGCCGCACCCCCGCGTATAGGTCCAGTTGGAAGCGCAAGTCCACTTGTGGCCGCATCTCCGTCCCGTCCGGCCAGCGCACGTGCGGCAAGCCCATCGCTCCCAACAGTACTGCATCCGCCTGACGACATCCTTCAACCGTCGCTTCCGGCAGCGGATCTCCTTGCTCCAGATAGCACCCCGCGCCACAGGGGTACTCAGAATAGGCAAGAGCAGGAGTCCCCAACGCCTTGAGCACCTTTAAGGTCTCATCCATCACCTCCGGTCCGATACCGTCGCCTTTGAGCACGGCGATGTCGTAGGCCATTTTTAGCTCCACAAGCGGTCGTGTGGCCGCTCGTCGTCCCACTCGTCGGTGGGGCCAAAAATCTCCGGCTGGTCTGGATCGGCAAACGACCGCAACACTTCTTCGTTGAGGCCGCTAAAGCCCAGCCCCGGCCCCTCTGGCACCGCAATGTGCCCGTCCTCAATCAGGGGCACCGGCAAGCCCTCGACCAAGCTGCTCCACTGTTCTAGCTGATCGACCGAGTGGTTTTCGAGCGCCATGAAGTTTTCCGTCGCCGCAGCGCAATGCACCGAAGCCAATGCCGCCACCGGCGACATGGCCATGTGCAGCGCCATGGCAATGCCGTGATCCTGCGCCAAATCGCCGATCTTTTTGGTCTCGAGGATCCCGCCGGAAGAGGCCAAGTCCGGATGGACGACGGCAATGGCGCGCCGTTCAAAGAGGGGCAAGAAGTTTTCCTTGAGATAAATATCCTCGCCCGTGCATACCGGCGTATCCACGGCCTCGGCGAGCCGCTGCCACTGGTCGGCCAACTGCCAGGGGATCATGTCCTCGTACCAAGCTAGGCTGAACTGATCCAGTGCCTTGCCCAAGCGGATGCAGGACTCGACGCCAATGTGGCCAAAGTGATCGACGGCTAGGGGAATTTCATAGCCGATCACCTCGCGCACCTGCGCCACGTATTCACAGAGGATATCAATCCCCTTGTTGGTAATCTGGATTCCCGTAAATGGGTGCATAACGCCCTGGCTTTCCAACATGCCCGGCGGGGCAATCAGCGCGTCTTCGACCCCCCGCAGCAGCCCAATGCCGACATCCATTTTGAGGAATTTAAACCCCCGCTCCATTCGCTCCTTCAGCAATTGTCCCATCTCCCGGCCATCGCTCCGCGTGGGAGTATCGCAGTAACAGAGGATCCGGTCGCGGAACTTGCCGCCGGCCAGTTGGTAGGCCGGCACATTATAGGCTTTGCCCGCTAAGTCCATCAGCGCCATCTCGACGCCGCAGACACCACCGGCTTGGCGCGCGTGGTGGCCGAATTGTTTGATCTTGCGGAAGAGCTTATCGACGTTGCAGGGATTTTCGCCGAGCAAGCGGCTTTTGAGCATTAGCGCGTAGGTCGGGCTACCGCCATCGCGCACCTCGCCGTAGCCCGAGATGCCTTGGTTGGTGTCGATGCGGATGATCGTCGCGCGGAACGGCGCACCGCGCAGATTGGCGACGCGCATATCCGTGATCTTCAGTTCCGAGGGTCGGGAGTGAGTGTTCACGTTTTCTTCCATTCTTGTCTCCATTTTCGCCAGATGTATTTTAGGGGCTTCCAATGATATTCCGCCCACATTTTCTCGTCAACTTAGGAGATCGACATGAAGCTGAAGGACAGAGTGGCCCTCATCACCGGCGGCAGCAGCGGCATCGGTCGAGCCGCGGCCGTAGCCATGGCCCGCGAAGGAGCCAACATCGCGCTGACGGCTCGTCGCACCGAGCGCTGCGAAGAAGCTGTTGCCGAAATCGAAGGATTAGGCGGCCAAGCGCTGGCCTTGCCCGGCGACGTAGCTAACGCCGAGCACGTCGCTGAACTGGTGGCCGCCACCGTCGAGCGCTGGGGCCGCCTCGACATCGTCGTGCCCAACGCCGGCATCAACGGCGTCTTCGCCCCCATCGAGGACATCACGCCCGAGGAATGGGATCAGACGCACAACATCAACGTGCGCGGCACCTTCCTCACCGTCAAATACGCCATCCCCCACCTGCGCGCGGCCGGCGGCGGCAGTATTATCGTCGTCTCCTCGGTCAACGGCAACCGCATCTTCTCCAACTTCGGCTTCACCTCGTATTCCTGCTCCAAGGCCGCCCAAGTTACCTTCGCCAAAATGGCCGCAGTCGAACTGGCCCAATGGGACATCCGCATCAACGTCGTCTGCCCTGGAGCCACCAAAACCAGCATCGGCGAGAACACCTTCCCCCGCAACATCGACAAGATCCGCATCCCCCGCGAGTTCCCCCAAGGCATGATCCCCCTACAACAACGCGCCGCTAGCGCCGAGGAGGTCGCCAACGCCATTCTCTTTTTGTCCTCGGACGAGGCTAGCTATATTACGGGAACCGAGATGTACGTCGATGGGGCGCTGTCGCTGTTTCAGGGATAAAGGCGATTTCCGCTCCGCAGAATCGGAACACACCCTTTGAGCGATGACGAATCTTACGCGAAGGTGAGCAATACGATAGCTTGGACAGGATAGATATTGATGTATAATACAATCGTTATCATTTTGATGGCTCTACTTGTGGCATTAAGCACGGGTCTGGCCGCAGCAACAATCGCCCCACGCACAGACGAGAGCCAGACTTCGCACCCTCCGCTTTGCAGTAGAGCCGCAATCACGTCGCCTCGGATTTCCCAACCGCTGGAACAAAAGACGGCTCGCCCCGCGGCCAAGCTGTATGCGGATCACTGCTCATCCGCCGACTTGGCCGCCCTCGGCGGGAATGATCTGATCAACTATCTGAAAACTCACTCGCGGGATTGTCTGTCAGACGTCCTTTGGACCTTCGACGACAACATGCCCGCTATTTTTACCAACCAGAATATGCAGGCCGTGTTGAAGGCCATTGAAGCGCTGGTTCCTACATACGACGGGACCAACGCCACCGGCTTACACCAGCTTTGGTTTTTCGTCCGAATTGGGTACTACCATGCTTTTTACGAAGACGAGATTCCATCTTTCAACAGAGAGACGATCCGCGCCCATGTCTCCGCATCAAAAGCCTTCGCGGCCAGCGATCACTTTTATGACCTCAACGACGAGGCCGCGAATATCTTGGACGACTGGTTCACCGTTGCCGACCAAGATCAGGTGCGCCAGCATCACTTAGTAGAGGTCAAACGCGTTCTGTCGGGATTGACGTCCGAGCGAGCGGCCAGCAGGGCCCAGTTGAGGGCCTATAACCGCGTCTTCTTTCTTATCTTTCGCGGTATCGCAAGCCGCGATCAGGGCTTTATGAACGCCCTCAGTCGCGACACGGAAATCGTTGACATCCTGTTGCAAGCTACTGGCTACGATTTTCTCTATCCAGACAATGAGTACCTACTGGAAAACGCCATCCGCGAGCTCGGGAGGTTAGCCGCAGTAAATGCTCTAGAAGAAACCGTCATCGCCGCCCTGCTCTCTATACTCCCCAACTACGAACGTCTCAGTGGCCCCTTCATGGTTTTGGTGGAAAACCTAGAAGATCGGGTCAGTTGCGATACTTGGAACATCTGTCGGGACGTACTGGAAAGTGAAATCATCGCCCGGGCCTTCCCTCACACGTACCGTTTCGACGATGGGGCCGTAGTGTTTGAAACGTCCCTGAATTTGGAGACAGTGCAGCCCTTGTACTACGCAGCTAAGGAGGTCAAGGCACAGTTTCACCGATTGTTAGAAACCGACAAGGCCGTAGCCGGCGATGTCAACGATGTACTCTACATCAAGATTTACGGCACTAAGGCGGAGTACGAACAATTTCAGGGGTATGTGTTCGACTTAAATACCAACAACGGCGGCATCTACATCGAACAAGACGCCACGTTATACACCTATCAGCGGACCCGAGATGAGAGCATCTTTACGCTCGAAGAGCTATTTCGCCACGAGTACGTGCATTATTTGGCTGGTCGCTTCCTGCATCCGGGCTTGTGGGGACAGACTAACATCTATCAAGACTGCCGACTGCCTTGGTTAGACGAAGGCTTAGCCGAATTCCTAGCGGGCAGCACTTCCGCCCAAGGTGTTCTCGTGCGTCAGAGCATGGTGAGCGGAATCGCCAACGATGAGACTCGCCTCGACACTAAGCAAATTTTTCAGTCTTGTTACAGTGATGGCTTCAAATTCTATCGCTACGGTAGCCTTTTCTTCAATTTCATGCATCAGCAGCGGCGCATTCCATTATTGGAGCTGTTGGACGAGATACGTCACGGCAACACCGCAGGCTACGACGCCCTAATTGCGAGTTGGTCAGCCGATAGCCAAATGGCTTTTGAGTACGATGCCCTTTTAGATGAAGAGGTCGCCCTCCTCGGGCAACGGATCAACCCCACTACCTCTTTCCTCTGGCCAGCCGCCTCCACTAGCGACAATGCCGCGGAGATCGAAAACGCCTTACAGCGAATTGACGGCGATCTAGACTTGGATTGCCAATCCGTAGCAACCCAACTCAATCCGCGCTTCGGATGCACCGGCTCCCTATCGGTACCCGCCCCGTTTAGCGAGGATCGCGGCGCATCCAATGAATACCTCAATACCCGGCTAGACAGACTTATCAACGCCGCCATCGACGATGGAGCCATTAGCAACTTTGAGGCTATGACCTGTTACTTTACCAATAATCTGCTCGATGCGAACCACTCGTTTTCCTCGCTCTTTTCCGCTCTAGCTGGCGAGTCCAGTGACAGTCTCCCGGATGCCGATCTCTACTGTGAAGGCCCCCTGCGTCCGGCCGGAATCGCCCTAGACCAAGATGGCGACGGAGTCGAAGACGACCAAGACGACTTCCCTACTAATCCTTTGGCTTGGTCCGATGGAGACGGTGATGGAGTAATCGATCCGGAGGAGGTCGAATTTCCAGACGGCGACTTAGATGGCGACGGAATATCCAACCTCCTTGAATTCCAGTACGGAACAGACCCTATGGATTACTATTCCGTACCGCCGCAAGTAGATCTGAGGGCCTA
>JAPOYQ010000199.1:239-9535 GCA_026706505.1 Gemmatimonadota bacterium | reverse complement strand
AATTCGGGATACGCAAACTCAAAACCCGCTTCCAACAGCCGCGTCGGCCGCACTCGCTGGCTAGCCAGCAATCCCTCCTCGGCCAACTCGCCCAAGAGCAGCTTGGCGGCAAACGCCGGCAGCGGCAACAGCGTCGGCCGCCGTAGCACGCGCCCCAACGTCCGCGTCAATTCGGCGTTAGTCACCTGCTGCGGCGCGGTCAGGTTCACCGGCCCGCGCAAGGCGTCGTTTTCCACCGCATAGATCAGCGCTGCTACCGCGTCCTCCAAGCTAATCCAACCAACGTACTGCCGCCCGTCGCCGATCTTGCCACCCACCCCCAAGCGGAAAGGCAACAGCATCTTGGCCAGCGCCCCGCCTCGGCGACTGAGGACAATACCCAAGCGGGCCTGCACGACGCGGATACCAGCCTCAGATGCCACAGCACTCGCCCCTTCCCACGCTCGGCCCAACTCGGCCAAAAACCCCTCGCCGGTGTCGCTTTCCTCGTCTAGCTCCTCGTCGCGCCGATGGCCGTAAATGCCGATGGCCGACGCGCAGACCAGCACCCTCGGCGGTGCGGCCAATCCCGCCAAGCGAGTAGCGAGTAGCTGCGTCGTCTGCACCCGACTCTGGCGCAACTGTGCCTTGACGGTGTCAGTCCAGCGTCCGGTGGCGATGTTCCGGCCCCCCAAATGCACTGCCGCCTCTATCCCCTCCAGCGCCTCTTGCTCCAGCTCGCCAGCTTCTGGATCCCAGCGCAACTCCCCTTGCGCCGGCTGCCGCCGCACCAAGCGCACCACCTCGTGCCCTTCGCGCTCCAGCCGACTACAGAGCGCTGTACCGATCAAGCCGCTGCTGCCCGCTACCAATATCTTCACCAGCCAATCTCCTTGGGAAAATCGAAGAATCTTTTGCTACTAAAACGCATTCCCACGCTCGGCACAAGGTGCAGGGCTAGGGGCATCGCAGCATCACCACGCCCCTACACCGCGGCCTTCCGTCCGGCTGTCGCCAATGGCTTCGAGCACGCCGCTATTGGGGTAGATGCGGATCAGACTGAAATTGCCGGCCCAGCCGCCGACCTGCACTGGCTGTCCCCGGGCCGCTAAGCCGCGCACAACCTCTGCGGGCGTACCCTCCTCAATGGCCAGCCGCGCTTCCCTTGACCTGAGCTTAGGCCCGTGATAACGCCAGCGGGGCTCGGCCACGGCCGCGGCCGCGGTCATGTTGCCGTCAATTATATTGGTGATGACCTGCAAGTTCCACTGCACCTGCCCGTAATCGCCCGGGGTGCCGCCCACCAAGATAGGCTCGCCGTCCTCGACCAAGATGAAGCTGTTGAGAGTAAACAGGGGCCTCTTGCCGCCGGCCAGCACATTCGGGCTGTGCGGGTCTAAGCTGAAATCAGTCATCCGGTTGTTCATGAATATCCCCGTACCTTCGGGTATGACCGCGGCCCCAAAGCCGTTCCACAAACTCTGCACAACCGAGACCAAATTGCCCTCTCCGTCCGCCACCACATAGGTCGTGGTATCGCCGCCGCGCTTTTTGGGCTGACCCGCGGGAATTTCGCCCAAGGTGCTGCGCGTAGATATATCCGCGCGTCGTTTTTGGGCGTACCCCTTGGACAGCAGACTCTCCATAGGTACGTCGACAAAATCCGGGTCGCCGGCAAAGGCGTAGCGGTCGGCAAAGGCCAACTTCATGGATTCCACCAAGACGTGTATCCCATCGACCGAACGCGGCCCCATTTGCGGCAGATCGAAGCCCTCGGCGATGTTGAGGGCTTCGAGGAGCAGAAAACCCTGGGACACCAGCGGCTGTTCGTACACAGTGTAACCGCGATACGTGGTTGCGATCGGTTCCATGAGGCGGGCCGGGTACTCCTGGAAATCTTCCTCGGTGAAGTACCCACCGCCTCGCTGCGATTCGGCCAAGATCGCCGCGGCGATCTCCCCGCGATAAAAGCTATCTCTCCCCCCTTCGGCTAAGTGGCGCAGAGTTCTCGCCAAGTCGGGTTGGCTGAAGGAAGCGCCGATCCCCGGCGGCTGGCCCCCAGCGCCGGCCAAAAAGCTCGCTACCGATCTGGGGAAGACCGACTCGAACCCGGCATAGCTCTTCACTCTCCGGGCAAACCAAGGTGCCACCGGCATCCGCTCGGCCAACTCAATAGCTGGTTGCAGCACTTGGCGCAGCGACATGGTGCCGTATTCTTCGAGCATCAATACATAGGCATCGATTTCTCCCGGCACCAAGGCCGCCGCTATCCCGCGCTGTGGCACGCCTTCCGGCACAAAGTCCTCCAACTTAGCCTTTCTAGGGGCTGGACCGGTTCCGTTGATGGCCATCACTTTACCGCTCGCAGCGTGGTAGAGCATGATGAGGGCATGGCCGCCCAGATGGCTGTTGTCCGGTTCTACCACGTTTATGGCCGCGCCCACCGCCACCGCCGCATCAAAGGCATTGCCGCCCTCCTGGAGCACCCTCATGCCAGCATCCACGGCGAGCGGATCATTGGCTACCACGGCTCCCCTAATGCCAAAGACCACGTGGGGATCGCGGCCTTCACAGACCTGGGGTGAGACGGACAGGCCAGCGCACAGCCAGAGCAGAGCCAGCAAGTCCGGTCTTGCATTTCGCAGGTTCCACTCCCGGTTCATTCCCAACTCCTAGTTTTCAGTTTTTTCCAGCCAGCTATTGAGGAAATCGAAGAATCATTTGCTACTAAAAGGCATCCCTGCACTCGGCACAAGGTCGGCAGTCTGTGCCTGTCCTTTGAGGGTGGTATCGGCTCCACGCTCGTGCGCTTGACCCGGTCTTTTTCCCTTGTTTTTCTCTTAAGAAGCGAGTAGGCTTCCCACCTGCCGGAGTAGCATCGGACCCCACTATTTAGTAAGGACGCATCATGCCTGACGATTATGGAATCACCACTGCAACCCGGGGCAACTCCAAGGGGCACGTTTTTACCCGACATGGTAAGCAAGCTAATGGCACCGCCTTTAACGCAGCAGATTGGATCGGCCGGCTAGCAGCAGCGCTTGAAGACGTTGCCGCGCAGGCGCGACCCGCTTTCCCCTTTTCACCAGAAACCCCACACTACGGCCCGCTAGACGAATACTGGCCGAGCATCCACCGGCAATACCGAGATCTCGCCGCTCGCGCAAAGCACGATCTCGAAGCCGCGAAAATCTTCGCAGAATCCCATCTCTGGCTCAAGTCCGATCCTGTAGAAGCAAGAGCGATCCTGCGCGAGCATCCCTTGCTGAGACCGGGGCTGATAGGTTCGAGCAAGCGCGAAGGGGTCGGCTTCATTCTGCCCACGCACGATTGGTTCTACGTCGATCTGAAATCTCTCGTATCCCATCTGGCCAAACGCGCTATGAAGGATAGCGGAGAGCAGGCGGCGCAACTGCTGCACCGCTATCTGACGGCCGGAGAGGAGGCCAATCTCCCGGCCTACGAGATCGCGCTCTTGCACGGCTTGAAACTCGACCGGCGCTTCGATCTTGGCAGCGAAGCCTATCTAGCACCCTACGAAGACGCCAAGGCAACCTATGGCCTGCCCAACGAACCCGAGAAGTGGCTCAACGGCGCTGGCCGGAATCCACGTCCCGTTAGCACGGCCGTGCTCGTGCGCAGTCTAAGATGGGGGCCAGGCGTCGCTCCCCCTCCAGACGATGGCAATTTTTCCAATAAGTCCCGCCGCGCTTGCGCCCCGAAAGTGAAGTACCGCTTCCCCGGTGACTACGAGCTTGACCTTGCAAACCGCTTTCCAGACGACAGCAAAGTCCTAGTTGATCTGCTGTCGATTGCAACGAGGAGTCCGCTGATCTCCCACACGAGCTTCGTCCGCGTCGCCAAATGGGTCGAGGAGCTTGATCCCAATTTTGCTTTTGGCTTGCGTAGCTCCTCTGCCTACTTGTCCGACGCATGGCCCAAGGAACACCAACTCTGCCAGCACGACGCAGCTACTTTCGCTACACTGGCCAGCCGCTGGTGCACCTATCGCGGCAAGCGCGACGTTATCGACCTTGCGATCCGCCGCCTCGCCGCCTCTTTCGCTCGGGGCGGCGGCCCCTTTAGTGCGGAGGACCGCATCCTCGATGTCTCCATCGCCTTGGAGGTTATGTACGGGCCGATCAAACATAAACTGACCCACCAACTGGCGACCCGGGCGAAACGCCTACTCGGCCAAGGCATCGACCAACGCGGCTGGATATCCGCTAGAGTAAAGTCCTTCTACGAAGTCCGTTCGGCCATCGTGCATGGGCAAAAGAAGATCAAAGGTGGCCGCCGCGCTATCGACAAGGCGCTGGAAGACGGACGCGACCTAGCTTGCCTCACGCTTGCGGAACTGCTGTCCCAAGGGCCGGTAAGAGATTGGGACAAGCTCGCGGGCGCGGGAGAACGACTTCCGTCAGGCGCGTAGCAAGTAGCTGCGTCGTCTGCATCCGGCGAGGTAGCGACCTGTTTTATGTCCTCAATGGAGGTACGAGATGGGAACTAACAGACTTTTTTCCTTACCATTCCTATTCCTATTTCTTATCGCAACCAACTCACCTGCACAAAACGGGCAGGTCGATTTTTCCGGGGTTTGGTATCTACAAAAAGACAGAAGTGAACCCTCCGATATCGGCGGCCGAATCGCTTCTCTCCAACTCATCGTTATCCAAGAGCAAGAAGACATAGCGATTGAGCGAGTGTACAATAGCTTCGCCGCCTATGAAAACTTCCCCCTTGATGGCACAGAAATTTCGTCCGAATTCAGAAACTTCCCGCGCCTATCCAGTGCCAACTGGACCGCAGACGGGCAAAGCCTCATCATCGCAACCAAAACCGTCTTTCGCCGCCGAGGCAATGAATTCGAAATCGCTACGAGCGAAACGTGGAGTCTGCAAGAAGGCGGACAAGTCTTAGTCATCGAGTATGTATCTAGTTCCCCCCGGCGCGAGACCAAGGCAACGCTTATCTACACCCAAGACGAACCCGTCGGGCCGCGAGAATTCATACCGCCAAACTTCAACTTTTATTCGCTCAACCCAGGCCGCAAAGCAAAATCACTGGGCTGGGCGCAAGAACGCGTCGAGGAGGATCTCGGACGCGGCATGGTGGCCATCGCCGGCGGCGAGGATCAGATCTACTTGGGCTGGCGGTTGCGCCAACAAGACCCCGAGGACATCGCCTTCAACATCTATCGCGCGACCGACGGCGGCAAAGCCATAAAACTCAATGCTGCACCCCTAAGAGAAACTACGGATTTCTTAGACGCTACAGCTCCCCTAGATCGGGAGAACACCTGGTGGGTGCGGTCGATTATAGCAGAGCAGGAACAACCGCAGGAGGCAACTGCGTCTGCCGCGTTGCCGGCTAATTCTCCCGTGCGACAATACATCTCAATTAAGCTGCGCGACGACTTGCCCGAAGACGGGATCCACAAGATCGGCATCGGCGATCTCGATGGCGACGGCGAATACGATTTCGTCGTCAAGCGCCCCAGGGGTCGGGTGGATCCGGGCATTCCGCGCCCCAGTCCGGACACCTTCAAAGTTGAAGCGTATAAACGCGACGGAACCTATCTATGGCGCAACGACTTGGGCTGGTCCATTGAGTTGGGCA
This sequence comes from Gemmatimonadota bacterium, assembly GCA_026706505.1. The sequence goes on along the minus strand of JAPOYQ010000199.1, from coordinate 3,937 downwards.
CCTGGACCTCGCCGATGATTGTTTACGATTTCAACGGCGACGGCAAAGCCGAAGTCGCCCTGAAGACCGGCGAGGGGGATCCGCGCGGGGCCAACGCGCGCATCCTCACCGGGTCAGAATACTGCTCTGTTTGGCATGGCGAGACCGGTGCGGAAATCGCCAAAGTAGCCTGGATCGCACGCGGCAAACCCAGCGATTGGGGCGACGATGTGGGCAACCGCATGAACCGCAATATGCTGGGCGTGGCTTACCTCGACGGCAAAACCCCCAGCTTGCTCGTGCTGCGCGGTATCTATGGCCTAATGAAAGTAGACGTTTGGCTTTTACAAGACGCCCAGCTTGAGAAAGCCTGGAGCTGGACCAACGAAAGGGCCGGCTGGAAGTACCAAGGTCAGGGTCAGCATAGCATTCACGTCGCCGATATCGATAGCGATGGCTGCGATGAAATCCTCAACGGCTCACTGGCCATCGACAACGACGGCCGCACTATGTGGAGCACTGGCTTGGGCCACGGGGACCGGTTCTACGTGACGGATATAGATCCCGAGCGCCCCGGCCTAGAAGTGTGGTACAGCTATGAGGATCCCCACCCGCAAAACGGGGTCAGTCTCTGGGACGCTCGCACCGGCAATCTCATTTTCGGCACGGACAGCGCAACGATCGACAACGAAATCGACCGCGCCCTCGTCGGCGACATTGATCCCGCCTATCCGGGTATGGAAGTCTGGGCGGACCGCTTTTTTTATACGGCCAAGGGCGAAGCCATCTTAGGGGACATTCCGCCGCTGGATGGTCTAGTCTGGTGGGATGCTGACCCACTGCGCGAGCTACAAACCCGAGGCAGCGTCTCCAAATGGCAGGGTCCAGTTCTGACCAGCGATATCGAGGGTAATGTGATGGCTTGGGCCGATATTCTCGGCGACTGGCGCGAAGAAATTATAACCTATACCCCTAACGAACTGCGCATCTACACTACGATCATACCAGCCACCGACCGCCGCATCTGTCTTATGCAAGATCCACTCTATCGGATCGACGTAGCTTTAAAGGCGATGGGGTACGACCAAGTACCGATGACCAGCTATTATCTCGGCAGCGACTGATTGCGCCGGTGGCCAAGTAGTCGCACAACACGGCAAATTGTATACATGCGGAGGCCAATAAATGACCGAACCGACGCAACGCGACATTGACCCGCACCGTCTGCAACTGGCGTCTGACCCATACCGTCCAGCCTACCATTTTCTGGCCCCGATCAACTGGATGAACGACCCGAACGGGACCATTTTCTGGAAGGGCAGATACCACATCTTTTACCAGTACAATCCCAATGGCGCTTTCCACGGCACGATCCATTGGGGCCATGCCTCTAGTGCGGATTTGGTTCACTGGACGGACCACCCCATTGCGCTGCCGCCCGGCCCGGAGGGGGCCGACCGGGACCAGTGCTTCAGCGGTGCAGCGTTTATCAACAAAGAGGGGATTCCCACATTCATCTATCACGGCTTGCCGGATGGCATCTGTCTCGCCACCAGCGACGATGATCTGCTCATTCATTGGGAAAAACACCCAGCGAATCCGATTATACCCAATCCGCAGGCGGGCGATGAATATCGGATCGCTGGTGCCCCGTGCGCTTGGGTCGAAGGAGATACCTACTACGCACTGACCGGCAACAGCGGTGCCGCCCCGCCAGATGCGGCGTATCTATTTGCCTCCACAGATCTCGCCCATTGGGAGTATTTGCATCCCTTCTACGAGGGCGGCCGTTTCACCGAGTGGGGCGAGGACTGCGGCTGTCCCGACTTTTTCCGTTTGGAAGACAAACATGTACTGTCCTTCACCAGTCACCCGCGCGGGGCGCAATTCTATATCGGCACGTACGCCAACCACAGGTTTACCCCAGAACGCCACAAGCGATTAGCACTCGGCGAAACGGGCCGCCCCGGTGTGTACAACGAGGGCTTGACACTGCTGGACGACCAAGGCCGACGCATTCTATTCGGCCGCCTCCACGAAGGACGCTATAGTTACGTCCAACGCGCCTCGGGCTGGGCGGGGATGTTTGCCCTGCCGATGGTGCTGTCGTTGTCCGAGGACGGCGATCTGCTCGTGGAACCCGTTCCAGAATTGGAAACGTTGCGCGGCGAGTACGCGCACTTTGCTGACATCCAATTAGCGGCGGACGAAGAGCGTCCGCTTGATACCATCAAAGGAAACAGGCTAGAAATTCGAGCGGTGTTTGAATGGGAGAGCGCCGAAGAATTCGGTCTAAAGGTTTGCTGTTCTCCAGACGGCGCAGAGCAAACCCTCATTCGCTTCAACCTCAATCCGTGGTCAGCCAACCGCACGCCGCAAGAGATTCGCCCGCTCAGGGAGTTGATTTTGGACGTAAGTCGGTCCAGCATCAGTCCAGAAGTGAGCAATCGTGAATCCCAACGGTGCGCGTTTGACTTCCCCTACGGCGAGCCGATAGAGTTGCGCGTATTCGTGGATCGGAGCGTGGTAGAGGTCTTCGCCAACGGCCGCCACTATTTGGCCAAGCGCATCTATCCCGCCCGGCCAGACAGTCTCGGCGTACAGCTATTTGCCCGAGGCGGCAAGGCGACGGTGCGATCGCTGGACGTGTGGCAGATGGGGGCGGTCTGGCCTATTGGATAGGGTCGTTTCGTGGTTTTAGTTTGAGAAATATAAAATGATTTTCGTGAGCTAAAGCTGTAAGTCCCAATCTTACTACCTAAAGGAGATTAGATCATGCTGCTCTGCTCCTCGGAAAAAAACATCAGGTGACCATGACCAGATTCACAAAGCAAACCATCGATACGAACTATTCGAAAATCTCAGCCTATATGAAAGAAAAAGGCTTCCACGACATCTCCGAGTCGAACATTAATCTTCTCTTCGCCATCTCCCAATCTGAGGAAGCAAGAGATGTCCGCGATTTTTTCTCGGGGCGGGGGCTTCCGATTGTCGAGAGCTTCCACGATCTCAACGCCTCCTTTGAGCTTATAAAATTGGGGATCCATAAACAGGCTTTTGCTTCGCTTCGCATGGGGCTTGACAACGGACTACTCGCCGCATACTGGAATGCAGTCGGTTATGACACGCCTGAGTTCAAAAGATGGATCTCCTCAAAGGAGAAGACACCTCGCAAAAACAAAAAATTCTGGAAGCGGATACGCCGACTCTGCGGAGTTGGAGACTTCGATGAGACGTTTTCTTTCCAGCAGGTGATTGAAGATCTTAACCATCAACTCAATGACTATGTCCATACAAAAGGATTTTGGTATTCCACAATGGGCGGGTTCCAACGAAGGATACGATCTCAAAACGAAAACGTCGACTGCGACAAGTGGTACAAATTGTTTGTCGCCACCACCCGCGTCGTTGTCACTTTACAATTACTTGTCAAGCCAAAATTGGCTATCGTCATACCTGACGCATACCTGCTCAGAAAGTTTGGATCATACGATCATATACCTTTCTGCGGGGTGCTTTTCGGAGACTATTCAGGACGGATAAAGGCGTGCATTGGGGACGCTGAATACGACAAGATCGCGGCAATAGCAAACAGCAGCCCTGAGGTCGAAGAGGTTCTGAGATACCTCGAAAGCTGTCCTGACCTGACAGATGATGAGATCCGAGAGCGCAGTTATGAATCTTGTAAATCATCTGGATTCGACGAACGCACTGTCAAG
>JAPOYQ010000199.1:0-229 GCA_026706505.1 Gemmatimonadota bacterium | reverse complement strand
ATAACCTACGCTTGGTTCGTGAGTTTCAAAACAGTAGTAATGTTTGAATCTGGTCCACAACAGGCCAGACGTGGAGTACGACTACGCTATCGGGAGTGATGCTTGGGTCCATGCACAATCGCCTCCGATGAGAGATGGTGAGCCTCCATGAGTCTCTTCACAGCCACCCATGTTTGCTGTCATATCCAAGCCAACCAGCGGGCGACTTACTATTCCAACAATGAAAGGG
>JAPOYQ010000824.1 GCA_026706505.1 Gemmatimonadota bacterium | reverse complement strand
GCGGCACCTCGCCCGCGCCGTCGCAATACGTGCTGACCGCACCATCCGGCTCGACGCGCTTGACGTCGCCATTACAGACGTACAGGCGATGCTGGGAATCCTGACAAATGCCGCCGACAAAACCATCGACTTGGGCGAACTCTTCGAACTCGCGCCGGGCCAAATCGATGCGGTAGATCTGACCCGCTTCGCCGCCGGCATAGGCATATCCATCGCAGCCCCAAGCAATGCACTCGGGGTGGTCGAGGCCGCTGCCAAAATCGCCGATAATCGCTGAAATTTGGGTGTGGGTATCGAGAAGAGCCATAGCGTTCCTTTCGCAATAGAGGTGCAAGGTCGGCACCGACGGTAATTCAAAGTCGCCGCGCCGACAAGCCCCTTATTGACAGCCGCCTATGGGTGCGCTATGGTCTGCTCTTCCAACATGCACCCCGCGAGGTCCCGTGCAAGCCACTAAAATCGAACGCTTGGAGCCCATCCTCTGGGACCGCTGGCTCCTTCTGAAAATTCACTGCGAAGACGGCACCGTCGGCATCGGCGAGGGCGGCGTCCACGGTTGGCAGCGGCCCACCAAGACCATGCTCGAAACCATGGCCCCAGCCCTCGTTGGCAAGGATCCCGCCCGCATCGAGCACCACTACCAGTGGCTGTACCGCTCGTCGCACTTTATGGGGTCGGTCGTCCAAGGAGCGCTCTCGGCCATTGACATTGCCCTCTGGGACATCAAGGGCAAGCGCCTCGACGTGCCCATCTACGACCTGATGGGCGGCAAGACCCGCGATAAGGTCCGCTGTTACATGCACGTCGGCGGCGATTCACTCGACGCACTCGTCGCCGATGGCTTGGCCAAGGTGCAGCAGGGCTTTACCGCCCTTCGCTTCTCGCCCTTCGCGCCCGATTACTACTTGCACAAGTCCTACGCCGAGTGGGCCGACGAAGCCGTGCACCGCGTCGGAGCGCTGCGCGAAGCCGTTGGCAATGGCATTGACCTCTGCGTCGAGATCCACCGCCAGATGAATCCCGCTGAGTCGATCTGGCTCGGCCGCCGCCTCGAACAATTTCACCCGTACTTCTACGAAGACCCCATGCTGCCCGACAGCCCGGCGATCATGGGCGAAGTCCAAGCCCAGTGCAATATCCCCATCGCCACCGGCGAGCGCTTTTCCAGCATCTTCGAGTACCAACAACTCCTCGATGCCAAGGCCACGTCCTACATCCGGCCGGATGTCTGCCTGTGCAGTGGCCTGACCGGCTCCAAAAAGGTCGCGGCCATGGCCGAAGCCCGCCACGTCAAAGTCATTCCGCACAATCCCCTCAGCCCAGTCAGCACGGCCGCCTGCATCCAACTCGATGCCTGCATCCCCAACTTTGCATTGCAGGAGTACACTGGCGAAGCCGAGCCGCCCAAGAGCGAGCTGTTGGGCGAGCCGCTGCAATTAGAAGAAGGGTATTTGATCGTGCCCGAGGGACCCGGCCTCGGTATCGCACTCGACGAAGACGCCTTGCGCCGTCATCCCGTCCAAGACAAGGTCCTCGACACGCCCATCGGCTACGACGGGTCAGTGCAAGACCGCTAAGGATACATCATGGATTTTGCCAAATTAGCAGACGAACAACGCGAATTCTTCGACGCCAACGGCTATCTCATCATCCCCGACGCGCTCGATCAGGAGACCATTGCGCAAGTCGCCGCAGCCGCCGACCGCCTGATGGACGACTTCGCCTACGAGGGCTATTACCAGCACCGCCGCGACGGGCTAGTCCAAGACCCCACCCTCGCCAAGCTGGCCACCGACTCGGCGATCATCCCGCTCGTCATCCAGCTCCTCGGCACTCACATCCACATCACCAACACGGCCCTGATCTACAAACACCCCCAGCCCGCCGACGACCCCGGCGACTGCACTTGGCACCGCGACGTCGGCGTCCACCTCGATTTGGGCCACGTCCATCTCCCGCGCGTTGGCCTCAAGGTCGGCTACTGCCTCACCAACATGGACGGGCCTCACACCGGTGCCACGCTCTTCGCGCCCGGCAGCAATCGCCTCGCCGAACCCATCGTCATTCCCAAAGACCAGATCCACCCCGTAGAGTACCTCGAACCACGACTCAAAGCCGGCGACGCCTTTCTCTTTGAAAGCCGCATCTACCACGGCGCGGAGATCAACAGCCAAGACCACGTCTCCAAGGTCGCGATGTTCGGCTATCACTACTGCTGGGTCCGCCCCGACTACTACCTGCGCTACTACGCCGACGAGGTCCAGCCGAGCGCGGCCGTAGTCGCCCATCTCGACGACGTCGGCCGCCAGCTTCTAGGGGCCTCCGCCGACGCGCAGGGACGCGAAGCCCCCAACGGCATCGACTGGGCTATCGCCGAATGGGCCGCAGAGCACGGCTTGTCTTTGGAAAGAGCACCGCAGCGAATCGACGCGGTGTGAGGTTGGAAACACACCTCGCGAAGGAAGCAATCTCTTCGTCGATGGAATAGGACTAACGCTCGCTCTCGTCCCCTGCAAAATCTAGATTAGCCACACCAACGCCCCGCTGGTATTCATACGCCTCATCTACCGGCGCAATGACCCAGGCATTTTCCGGCTGCAAATCGCCGACCAACTCGAAGAACCCCCGCGACGGCCTAGGGGCTTTTGAGAATTTGCATTCAAAGACCACCGTCCTGTCCCCTCGCTCCATTACTATATCTATCTCCGCTCCGTTGCCCGTGCGGATAAACGACGGTCGCCAGCGAGGCCACGCAGCAATCAGATGCTCCAGCACCAAACCCTCCCATGAAGCGCCGACTACCGGGTGTCCGAGCAATTGGTCGTACCTTTCGATTTCGAGCAACGCATGCAAGATGCCGCTGTCCCTTATATACACTTTGTGAGAACTGACCAAGCGTTTCTTCAGATTCGCCTCGCAGGGAGGCAATAGGCGAATCATATACGTTTGCTCGAGAACGGATAGATACTTCTTTAGAGTCGGCACCGACACATCAACTGCGCCGGCCAGCTTGCTATAGTTGATCGTCTGACCGTGGTAATGCGCCAGCATCTGCCATAGCCGCCGCACCACGGGCACCGGCAGACTTAGACCGAGCGCGGGAATATCTCGCTCCAAAAAGGTTTGAATAAAATCCTGCCGCCAAGCGAAGCTATCCTCGGCATCCCCAGCGAGCAGGCTATCGGGAAACCCTCCGCGTACCCACAACGTCTGCCAGTCGGCGACCTGCCTTGTCTCCGACCGCAAAAATGGCGTCAATTGCAGATAGGCGATGCGACCGGCCAGCGATTCGCTCGACTGCTGGATCAACTCCCGCGATGCCGATCCAAGGATCAAAAAGCGCCCCGGACGCCGATCGCTATCAATTTCGGAGCGCAACACTGCGAAAAATTCCGGCAGGCGCTGAATCTCATCCAAACACACCAGTTCCTGGCGATGTTGTTCGAGAAAGAGTTCGGGTTCGGCGAGTCTGTTGAGATCAATGCGGTTCTGCAAATCCAGATAGGCCACTGACTGGCCTTTTAAATATTGGCGAGCCAGTGTTGATTTACCGCATTGACGAGGACCAAGGATCGCAACAGCCGGGGAACGTCCCAAGGCTCGTCTTAACTCAGATTCTGTTTTTCTCGGCAAATATCCATGCAAATTGCTAACGTCCTTTCGCATTTTACATGGATAATAGCCGAATTAGGATAAATTTTCAAGTAGAGCCGTTGCAAATTCTCCTTGTCGCTGTCGTCTCTTATATTTAGCCGCATCTTTTTTGACTGCACATTCCATAAGGGAAGTTTCCCAGCAAGACTGCACGGGAACGTAAACCCGATGTCGCGTGTCGCGGGATTAAGAAATCGCACTCCAACAGAAAGATTCAAGTACCCCTGTGAAAATCCGCCCCTTCAGCGATAGACATCTTTCGCCTTGCATCCTAGTCACCCTCGTCACCATTATAGCCTCCATGACCCACGCCCAAGCCGATTCCGACCGCATCCAGCCCTACGCCGCCAATCCGCGCTACTGGCAGTACGACGGCCAGCCCGTGCTCCTGCTAGGCGGAACGATCAAAGACTGCCTCTTCCAAATACCCGACCTCGAAGCCCATCTCGACCTCCTGCAATCAGTCGGCGGCAACTACGTACGAAATACCATGAGCGACCGCCGCGTTTACGGCTATGAGACCAAAGCCTTCCACCAAGCGGCCGACGGTCTGTACGACCTCAACCGCTGGAATCCGACGTATTGGCAGCGCTTTGCCGATTTTTTGCGCTGGACCGCCGAGCGCGACATCATCGTCCAGATAGAAATGTGGGACCGCTTTGACCACAGCCAAGAACATTGGGAGAAGAGCCCTCTCAATCCAGCCAACAACATCAACTATACCGTCGAGGAATCGGGTCTAGAAACGGACTATCCCGCCCACCCCGGCGGCAACTGGCAACCCTTTTTCTACACCGTCCCCACCTTGCGCAACAACCAAGTCGTGCTGCCCTACCAACAAGCCTTTGTCGATCAAGTCCTCAAGCACTCCCTCGCCTACGACCACGTGCTCTACTGCATGGACAACGAGACCAGCGGCGACCCGGCGTGGGGTGCCTATTGGAACGACTACATCAAGGAGCGGGCGCAGCAAGCGGGCAAGACCGTTGAAACCACTGAAATGTGGGACGAGTGGGACGTGCGGGGGCAGACGCATCGCGCCACCTTCGACCACCCAGAGCAGTATTCTTTCATCGACATCTCGCAAAATAGCTGGCAGCGCGAGCAGACCAATTGGGACCACGCCCAGTGGGTGTGGCAATACATCGCCGCACAGCCCCGGCCGATCAATTCAACCAAGATCTACGGTGCCCAGACGCATCGGGACCAAAGCCACGGCATCGACGACCGCCACGCCACCCAGTGCTTTTGGCGCAACCTCATCGGCGGCTTTGCCTCCAGCCGCTTTCACCGGCCGGATTCCGGCATAGGACTAAGTCCCCAAGCTCAAGCCCACATTCGCAGCGGTCGCATGCTGTCCGAGGTCTTCGACTTTTTCAACGCCGAGCCGGATTCCGACAGCGCCCTGCTGCGCGACCGCGCTGCCAACGAGGCCTATCTCAGCCAAGTCCCCGGCCGCCAGTACGCGCTATACTTTACCGATGGCGGTGCGGTAGGTCTTGACCTGACCGGGGCAGAAGACACCTTCCAAGTCCAATGGCTCGACATCGCCGCCAGCACCTGGACATCCTCGACCGACTTGGACGGCGACACCGTAGCGCAACTGGCTCCGCCCCGAGGCGGCCCTTGGGTCGCCTTGCTGACGCGGCGCTAGCAGGAGAGCAAATACAATCTTGCTTGAACGATTCGAGATACGGATCGTCTTGTGAATTATATCTGCGTTATATCTGCGTCCATCTGCGGATTATCTTATGAACGATATGACCACTAGCAACCGCGTCTTCTTCGGCCAGACCGATCTCCAAGTCTCGCGCCTGTGCCAAGGCACTGCCTTCCGCCACCTGCCCCGCGCCGACAGCCCCCAATCCCTAGCCGTGCTGCACCACTGCTTGGACCAAGGCGTCAACTTCTTCGACACAGCGCAGGCCTACGGTTGGGGCGGGGCCGAGGAGGTGCTGGGGCGGGCAATCGCAGGTCGGCGCGACGAGGTCGTCATCTGCACCAAGGTTCCCGGCTCGCTGGCCCCCACAAGCGACGGCGATCCCGGCGAGCGCGTCCGCTACACCCGCGATCATCTCACCGACCGCCTCGAAGAAAGCCTCCACCGCCTGCACACCGACTATGTTGACCTCTACCTTTTACACCACCGCGACGAGGCCACGCCGCCGGAGGCCATCGCCGAGGTCATGGAGGATTTGGTGCAGGCCGGCAAAACTCGCTACTGGGGCGTCTCCAACCATAGCGCCGCCGAAGTCGAAGCCTTCCTCAACCTAGCCCCCATCGCTGGCGTCGAGGACTACTACAACATCGCTGGCAGCCACTGCGACGAAGCGGGGCGCTCGCGAGTGGAGATTTACGAAGAGGAAATGCTGCCCCTGCTGCGGCGCACCGGACTAGGCTGCCTAGCCTTCAGCCCAATGGATACCGGTCTGCTGGCCCGGCCCAACGACCCCGCTCTCTCCGCTTTAGTCGCCGCCATCGACCAAGTCGCCGCCGACTTGGGCACCACTCGCGCTGCCGTCTGCGTCGCCTGGGTCCTGCATCAGGGCATTACCTGCGTACTCGCTGGTGCCGAGAGCGCCGCGCACGTCGATGCCAATCTCCAAGGCACCTGCCTCCAACTCCCAGCAGACACCCTCGCCGCCATCGACCAAGCGCGCCGAACCTATCGCGCCAGCCAACAGGAGCAACGCCCGTGAACATCGTCGACGCTCATATCCACGTCTGGACCTCCGACTTCGACCAGTATCCGCTAGCCCCCGGCTTTACGCCCGCCGACCTGTGGCTGCCCTCCTTTACCCCCGACGATCACTTTGCCTATAGCCGCAAGGTCGGCAAAGTCCGCCTCAACCTAGTGCAAATGACCTGGTACGGCCTCGACCATAGCTACATCCTCGATCTGATCGCCTCTGATCCTGAAACTTACACGGGTACCGGCATCGTCCCCGGGGTCTCCGACGTGTCGCTGGCCGACCCGGGCAAGACCATGCTCGCCTTGGCCGAGGGGGGCATTCGCGCTTTCCGCGTGCGCGGCGGCAGTACCGGTCGTCCAACCGCGTTTGGCCGTCAGGACCGCTGGCTCGACTACCCCGGCTACGAATCGATGTTCCGCACCGGAGCCGAGCACAATTTGGCCCTCAGCTTTCTCATGGGACTCGCAGACCTGCCCGGCCTAATCCGCCTCTGTCGCCGCTTCCCGGAGACCCCGGTCATCCTCGACCATATCTGCGGAGTGCGCATCCGCGACGGCGTCTGGCCCGAGGGCGATATCCGCACCCTCTGCAACATGGCCCGCTACCCGCGCGTCATGGTCAAGCTCGGCCCGTTCCAAGCCCTCGGCAACGGCGAGGCCCCTTATCTAGACCTCCTTCCCCTCATCGAGCGCATCGTCGATGCTTTTGGCCCCGAACGCATCATGTGGGAAAGCGACAGCGGCGGGCCCGTCCGCATGAAAAACCCCGCCAATGACTTCGCCGCAGCAATTGCCCTAATCCGCGACCACGCCGATTTTCTCAGCCAAAGCGACAAGGAGCAGATCCTAGTCAAAACAGCCGAGAATTTCTTCTTCAATCGCTAGGAACCTTCACCAAAACATAGGACCACCATGGACCTCACCGACGCCCATCTCGACGAATTAGAACAACGAGGTTTTATCATCTTGCCCGGCTTCCGCCACGGCGAGGAGCTAAAAACAATGCAGCAAGCCCAACGCCGCGTCCTGCCATCGTGGGATGAAGTAAAGGACGACCCGCCTCCCGGCCGCGCCATCCTCACCGAATTCCCGCCCCCCGAAATGGCGCTGCTGCGCGGCATCGTCCACCATCAAGCCTGGGCCTTCGCCAGGAAGTGGTTTGGCACTGAGCACATCCACTTCCGCGCCGGCTGCATGATCGCCCGCTATCCAGGTTTCACAGGCGGCGGTACCGGCTCGGACGCCTCCGCACTGCATCTCGACAATGGCAACAACTCGCTGCTGCCGCCCTCTGACTCAGCCCGCGCCTTCGGCCAGCTCGTTTTCTGGCATCACCTCGAAGCAGTCGGCGAGGACCAGGCACCGCTGCGATTGATCCCCAAAGAACACGGCCGCGATATGAGCAAAGCCGAGCCGCTCGTCTGCGACGCCGGCACCCTCTGCGTCTTCACCAATTACACCATGCACTCCGCCAGCGACTACCTGCGCGCCGACGGCCAGCGCTACACCTGGGGTTTCGGCCTCGGCCGCGCCGACCACTACTGGGAGGGTTTCCGCCATTACACCGACAAGGGCCAAAACCCAATCTTCCGCGAATTCATCGGCACCCTCACCGCTGCCGAAAGGGAAGTTTTCCGCTTCCCGCCCGCCGGCCACCCTTATTACACACCGCAAACCCTCGCCGCCCTCGAAGAACAATATCCCGGCTGGAACGCCCGCAATGAGTACTAACTCGGTGGAGGGTCTGCCTTGATGCACCCTCCCCCATTCCGTACACTCCCCCGCAACTAGCCCACCTTACCTTCCCAAAGGAGTCCCAATCGTGAAAATCGGCCTCTACGCCTCCATGTTCGGCAAAGACGACCCGCCCACTCTGCAAAGCATCGAAAGCTACATCGATCACGCCTACGACCTCCGTCTCGACTTGATCGACTTCCGCCGCAACCGCGGCTTTAGCTCCGAAGACGCCGGCTATCTCATCAAGACCAAACTCGCCTGCATCGAAAAGGGCCTTGCCATCGGCTATTTAGCCTCCGGTGGACACTTTGTCGGCAGCGACGAGGACCTGCGCGACAAGGTCGCCACTGCCAAGGGCGACATGGATATCGCGCTGATTTTGGGTGCACCCATGATCCGCCTGTTCTGCGGCCAGCCCCTCACCGACCCAGAGGAGCGCGCCCGCGAAATCCGCTGTTTCCAGGAGGTCGCCGACTACGGCCTCGAAATAGGCATCGCCATCGGCCTGCAAAACCACCCCTCTACTGGCGACGACGTCATACGCATCATCGAGGAGACCAACCGGCCCAACTTTAGCTTTCTGCTCGACACCGGCCAGTGGTGTGGCTCGCCAGCCCGCAACCGAGGCATTCCCGACCCGGACCACGATATCTACGCCTACATGCAGCAGACCGCCCATCTGGCCACCCACGTCCGCGCCAAGTTCTACAAGATCGACAGCGGCAAAGAGGAGTGGATCGACTACGAGCGCATCGTCCCCATTCTCGCCGAGGCCGGGTACAACGGGCCACTCTCCGTCGTCTTTGAAGGCCAAGACATCAACGATTGCGACGACAAGGAAGTCATGCGTTTGGCCGCCGCACAACTGCGGGATTTGGCCTCCCGGCTCTAATGGAGACTACGCCATGCGCGTCAACCGGGATCAATTTTTAGAAGAAGGGTACGTAATCCTACGCCACTGCATCCCGCCGGAGATGCTGGATGCGGTGCGTACCGCCTGCGAAAAAATGGTCAATCGTCAGCGGACCATCTGGGCCCGCGAGCGAGCACCCGATGCGCCCGCTAGCGGCGTCTGGGAAACGGCGGCCCAACCTCGGCTGCACCTGCAAACCATGCAGGGCCAAATCGATGCAGAGACCGCCCTGTCGATAGAAATCTGGCTCCACGAAAACTTGCAGGGCGCTAGTAGCGAGTTGCTGGGATTAGAGGACGCCGCAGTCACCGAGATGATGATGATGTGCAGTCCGGTCCGCGACCACGGCCCGGCCAAGTGGCACCGCGACTTCTATCCGCCCTATTGTGCCCCACTCCAGGGCTACGTCGACGACATCCTCGAAAACGGCCCGCGCTATGTGCAGTGGAATATTCCGCTCTACGACGACGACGTGCTGTGGGTCGTGCCCAAAAGCCACATCCGCCGCAACACCGAGGAGGAAAATCGCCAGCTCACCAAAAACAACCGCGCCCCGCTCGCCAGTGGCGTGCAAACTCACCTCAATGCCGGCGACGGCGTGGCCTACATCCTGCCGATCCTACACTGGGGCAGTAACTACAGCACCAAGCTGCGCCGCACCATCCAC